>JBGUIF010000044.1:0-11043 GCA_045112755.1 Anaerobutyricum sp. | reverse complement strand
CCCGCCCCCGCTGACACTCTCAATGACATAATACAGGAAATATACTGAATTAACAAGAGTCATTCAGGCCTATCAACAGCACATCATGGCCTGTTGCTGACCTCAATCAGTTTCTCCAGGACAGCCGCTGCTTTGCCGCTGTCAATCAGTTCCGCCGCCAGAGCAACTCCTTCTTTGATACTGTCAGCTTTTCCCCCAATACAGAGGGCAGCGCCGGCATTCATCAGGACAGCATTTCTCTTATGACCTTTGGCGCCATGTAGGATATCCCGGGTAATCTGAGCATTTTCCTCCGGCGTGCCTCCCTTGAGGTCCTCTTTACTGCAGCGCTCAAAGCCAAAATCCTCCGGTTTGATCACAAAAGACCGGAACCATCCGTCCTTGATCTCGCAGATCTTAGTCGGGGCCGACAGGGAGATCTCATCCAGTTTGTCCTTACCATAGACCACCATGCCCCGCTTCACTCCGAGGTTGATCAGGACCTGGGCCAGGGGCTCCACCAGGTAATCATCATAGACCCCCAGCAGCTGCATGGAAGGCATACCCGGATTAGTCAGAGGCCCAAGAATATTAAATACCGTACGGAAACCGAGCTCTCTGCGGATCGCTCCCACATATTTCATGGAAGTATGGTATTTCTGGGCAAAGAAGAAACACATACCCACTTCATTAAGAAGCTCGATACATTTTTCAGGACTCTGGTAAATGTTGACGCCCAGGGCTTCCAGGCAGTCGGCGGTCCCGCACTGGGAGGATGCTGCCCGGTTGCCGTGCTTGGCCACCTTCATCCCTCCTGCAGCAGCCACCAGCGCCGAGGTGGTGGAGATATTGAAACTCTGAGCATTATCGCCCCCGGTCCCGACAATCTCAAAAATGTCCATCCCTGTCTCCACCTTGGTGGCATGGTCCCGCATGGCGGCGGCACAGCCAGCTATCTCATCGGTGGTTTCCGCCCTGGCACTCTTGGTGGATAAGGCCGACAGAAAGGCCGCATTCTGGGTGGCGGTGGTCTCTCCGCTCATGATTTCATTCATCACATCGTAAGCCTCTCTGTAGGTCAGGTCTTCCTTATTTACAATCTTTACAATCGCTTCTTTGATCATAGCATTTCCTCCTTAACGATCTGTTCTTCAACTTTCAATCCAATTTTTTACGGGTTACTGTGATAGTGATCTGGCAGGAAGGAAATGCAGGACGATTTCCTAAACAAAAAAATCCCTGACAGAATAAACTATCTGTCAAGGACGAATAAAGCTTTTTTATCCGCGGTGCCACCTCGAATTCACGGCCGCTGCCGTGCCCTTAGCAGGATACTGACATATCCCCGGCATGTTACGTCTGCCTCACGTCGCAGAATACTCAGATCCGACTCACCCTTTGTCTCATCCTTTGACTGCGCCCTCAGCGGTCCATTTGACAACTTGTTTCTCACCTGTCTCTCACCACCACAGGCTCTCTGTAAAGGCATCATTGCCGTTATCTCCGCTTCAACGGTTTATCGTATTAAATTTTATATATGTTAACATTTGAGTTAATGATTGTCAAGCATTTTGTGGAAAAGATCTTTCGTTATTCCTTTGCCGCTTTAGGCATCTTATCTGTCGTAAGACAGGATTTCTCCGATTCCATTATCATATCCCGCCGCATCCTTTTATTGCGTAATATTTCTTTTGAACTTATAATGATTTAAAAAAATATCCATCCATAGGAGGAATCCCATGTCAAATTCAAAGAATCATAGAACCAAACCTCTCATTGCAGTGCCCATAGGAGACCCGGCGGGGGTGGGTCCGGAGATTGTTGCCAAGGCGGTGTCTGATCCTGCCCTGGCTGAGCTGGCCCGGGTCATCGTAATCGGTGACCGGGGGATTATGGACCAGGCCATCGGCATCACCGGAGCAAACCTGACTCTTTGTTCTGTGACTGATCCTGCGGAAGCTGCCTATGAGAAAGGTATTCTCAACCTCATTGACCTGGAAAATGTCGACCTTCAAAACTTTTGTTTTGGAGAAGTTTCTGCCATGTGCGGCCAGGCTGCCTATGATTATATTGCCAAGGCGATAGACCTGGCCCTGGCGGGTAAAGTGGACGCAGTGTCCACCACCCCCATCAATAAGGAAGCTCTGAAGGCAGCAGAAATTCCTTTTATCGGCCATACCGAGATTTTTGGAGCACTTACCGGGACAGCGGATCCCCTGACCATGTTTGAAGTCCATGGTATGAGGGTCTTTTTCCTGACCAGACATGTCTCTCTTCGTCAAGCCTGTGACCTTGTGACAAAGGATCGGATCATCGACTATGTAAAACGGTGCAAAAAGGTCCTGGGGACTTTGGGCGTAAATGACGGCACCATGGCCATCGCCGGACTCAACCCTCACAGTGGTGAGCATGGTCTATTTGGCCATGAGGAGGTGGATGAGGTATTTCCTGCTGTTGAGGAACTGCAGCAGGCCGGCTATGATGTGGTCGGCCCCATCGGCGCCGATTCGGTCTTTCATCTGGCACTCCAGGGCCGCTACAACTCTGTCCTCTCCCTCTATCATGACCAAGGCCACATTGCCACCAAAACACTGGATTTTGAGCGGACCATCGCCATCACAGGCGGTATGCCCATCCTGAGAACATCCGTCGACCACGGAACGGCTTTTGACATCGCCGGAAAAAATCTGGCCAGTCCGGTCAGTATGGTGGAGGCCATCCGCCTGGCAGCCCTCTATGCCCCCGGTTTCAAGTCAATCGGATAGGGGCTGGCGTATTAAAGCGAATCAGGAACTTGAGGATAAGACAAGGATCCCCATGTCCTTCGTGTTTGTCATTTGCTGGTGTCTGTGCGTTCTGGGACGGACTGATCTTAAGTCCGTCATCAGACGAACAGATGCCAACAACTGACACAACACAGGACATGAGGATCCTTGCTTTTTAAGTCAACGTAGCCGCCGCTTTAATGCGACGCCCCCTTTCAGGCCCTTTTACAGGCCAGTGCTATTTTATTTTCAGGCTCTTTTACAAGCCAGTGCTATGTATAGTCTTTTTATAGTCTTTTTATATTCTTTTATATCTTAATCTCTAAATCTCTTTCCTGTTCCTCTAATCCTCGTCCCTCATGCTGTCTTCCAGGGCATCCACGATGGTATCCACAATCTTTGTCGCCTTCTCCTGAACCTCCTTAGGTGCGTATGGGAAGGTGTAGGATACATCAGACCGCTCAATCAATGGCAGGTCATTGATGGAATCTCCGATACCATAAAGCTTGATATCCCCATAAAACTTACGCATATTTTCGACGCCCTCTCCCTTGGTACATCCCTTGGGAGCCACATCCACCTCTATGACATTCTGGAAAGCATTGATATGCTGGCCAAATACCTTGTTGATCTTGGAGGCCAGGGCAGCTGCCTCTTCCAGGCTCTCTGTATGGATGCCCAGCTGATGAACCAGACCCGGCATGGCATCATAGATGGTATCTATCACATGGTACTCACCCGGATAGTCCATCTCGGCAAAAACATGAATAATACCATTGATGTCAATGGAAATCCTGTGCTCTTTAGGATCGGCAAGCTTGATAATGGCATCAGCCACATCCCGGTCGATTCCCCGGCGAAAGATCTCGTTCAGGTCACCGTCCACAATATTTGCCCCGGTGGAGGTGATGTAGAAGTCCGGTTTGATTTTTCCAGAAATAAAAGGGGTGAGTCCTCCCACCTGTCTTCCGGTACAGAGGCCGAAAAGATGGCCTGCCTCCTGGTACTCTTTGATCTTATCCACTGAAGCCTGGGGAAGTTTATCCTCATCATCCGCAAGATAGAAGTACAGAGTTCCATCAAAATCACTGGCAAAAACTTTCTTTTTCATATACATTTCCTTTCTCTGTCCGGCGGATCCGCCGGACCAGTAATCCCCTTAAAGTCTGTCAGTTCCTACTTTTATTTATAACATAGATTCTCCTGATTTAAAACCGGGAACTGCCGAATCAAAGCCGCAGATTCTGACAATTCAGCAGCAGGACTCTGTGCGGTGTGTGCATCCCCGGGTGACTTTCACTTTAAAGGAAATTTTAAAGGAAATTGCAATTTCATTTAAAGTAAAAATCACCGCGGCAGCTGCAGGCCGCCGCGGTGTCATCAATCAATAAAACATCTCTGATTTTGTCTGTCATAGGTATCCGCCGGAGATCCGGTTTCCACCCTGACAGAGATATCGTTCTGCGTAACTGTGTACAGTCTACAGGCCCTTGTAGTATCTTCCCAGAGCGTCCGCTGCGATCATGGCCGCATAAACTTTTTCCGGAGTAACTTCCACAGGCTCGTTTCCGCAGGTATCGGTCGGTGCTGCGGCCAGTTCTGCTGCTTCCATCAGAGCATCCTTTGCCTTCTCCACATCTTTGATACCCAGGTCTTCGAAGGTGGTCGGCAGACCAACGTCCATACAGAAGCCAATGACCTCATCCAGCAGGTCTGTATCAGCATTTTCCAGAACGAGCTGAGTGATGGTACCAAAGGCAACCTTCTCACCATGATAGAGGTGGTGGCAGTCCTTAACAGCGGTGAGACCGTTGTGGATCGCGTGAGCGCCTGCCAGGCCGCCGCTCTCAAATCCGATACCGGACAGAAGGGTGTTGGCCTCGATGATCTTCTCTACGGCTGTGGTGCAGACATTCTGCTCACAAGCCAGCTTAGCCTTAAGTCCCTCTTCAATCAGGGTCTCATAACATACCTTAGCCAGGGTGATGGCTGCGATGGTAATCGTACCGCCGGCACAGCTTGTGGCATTGCTGGTCTGGCATGCCTTAGCCTCAAAATATGTTGCCAGAGCATCTCCCATACCGGAAACCAGCAGTCTTGCCGGAGCCTTGGCAATGATGTCTGTATCAACCAGTACCAGATTCGGATTTGCCGGCAGCCAGAGATACTCTTCGAAAACGCCGTCATCCGTGTAAACTACAGAAAGGGCAGAACAAGGTGCATCAGTTCCTGCAATGGTCGGAGCCACGATCACCGGTGTGCCGCAGTAGTAAGCCACAGCCTTGCCGGTATCAAAGATTTTTCCGCCGCCCACAGCGATAACCAGGTCACATCCCTTTGCCTTTACAATCTCGTTGAGACGATTAATCTCATTTCTGGAACACTCTCCCTTGAAGGCCTCGAAAACCAACTCGATGCCTGTTCCCTCAAAACTCTTCTCAATGAGGCCGCCGAAACGCTTCTTGCCGCCTGCACTGATCAGGATAAACGGTTTCTTTCCCAGTTTCTGTGCGTACTCAGCCAGATTGGCCAGTTCCCCCTTGCCCTGAACATACCTGTTTGGGCTGATAATAATACTTGCCATCAGTCATACCTCCTAAACAACAATATTTTACAGGGAATTATTCATCTTCCCCTATGATAAATATACCAAATATTCACTATAAATAAAAGTATTTTTAGACATTTTGTAATATAAAAACCAAAAATCAGAAATCCGGTGACAGAAAATCCGTACCCGTAAATCTGCAGAATTATTTTTGAATATCAGGACTAATTATGATATTATATTTATTGTATTAAATTGGTAAAATAATTACTGAACCGAGGAGTTGTCAAAATGAAGAACAAATCACAAAACCATCGCAAAACATTGTGTTTCCTTTTGTCCTTGTGTCTGCTGGCGGGTCTCTTTTTCGGCAATCCCTGTCCTGGCACTGCAGCAAAGGATCAAAAGCCGGCCAAAGCCAAATGGACCATATTGATGTATTTCAGTGGTGACGACCTGGAGAGTGAAAGCCAGAATGCCACCATCAATATGGGGGAGTTCTATAAGTCCAGGGATAAGGCCAATGACTCAGTGAATCTTATCGTCCAGACCGGAGGAAGCCGGCTCTGGCACTCTTCCAAAATTGGCATGGACGTGAATCCGGACAAGCTGCAGAGATGGTCTTTTGGGAAAGACGGCTTCACTCTCGTGGATGAAGCCCCCATCGCAGACATGGCCAACAAAAGGACCGTCCAGGATTACATTGAGTGGGGCACCAAGGCCTACCCGGCAGAAAAATATATGCTGTGTATGTGGGGCCACGGAGGCGGTGCCTTTGCCGGCCTGATGTCCGATGAACTTTATAACGGTAATGAGCTTATGTCCATCAAGGATTTTTCCACCGCCCTGAAGAATGCCGGGGTGAAGTTTGAGGCCATGTTCAGTGACTGCTGCCTTATGGCCGGTATTGAGGAAGCCTCTCTCTTTAAAGATTATGTCCATTATTACATTGGCAGCGAGGAGACCGCCCCTGTATACGGCGCTTCCTATAAAGAATGGGTTCCCTATGTATACGAGCATCCGGACTGTGACGGCAAAGACATAGGAAAGATCCTCTGTGAAGGAACAAAGAAAAAATATAACCCCGTATCAGAAGCAAAAGCACAGCAGTTGGAAAATGATACCGATCTCTTTACCTTCTGTTGTATGGACCTGTCAAAAACAGAGCAGTTGGAAAAGGCCTTTGACGCCATGTTCGAGAAACTGAACCAGATCATGGAGGACGACCCGGTGGCCTACACCGAGATCGCCGACTTTACCAGCAGGGCAGAGTACATGGGTATGGATGACAAATGGTCCCTGGATGTCTCGGATTTTGCCAGAAAAGCCAAGCAATCTTCTGCCATGGATGACAAACTCTGCGACGATGTAATCAAGGCGGTTGACGATATGATTACCTGTAATGTAACGGGTGATGGCAAGAAACATGCTAAGGGAATCTCATTCTTCTATCCCCTCAATGAGCCCTACATCTACCTGACCACCTATGCTCCCAACGGCTCCAGTGCTCCCTTCCTGGCCTATGTGGATGCTGTGAATGGCATCTGGTCCGCGCCGGACTGGGTGTACGAACAGACGAAGGTTCCTGATATCAAAGATTCCGATTACAAGATTATCGCAAAGCCAAAGATAAATGATAAAGGAGACCTTACACTGGATATCCCCAATGGCAAGGGCTGCCTGATGACCATCGATGGTGTCCTGGCCATGAAATCCCCTGAAAAGAACGATGAATGGATTTATCTGGGCGATAGTTTCAAGGTGAAAGGTGACTTT
Source organism: Anaerobutyricum sp. (assembly GCA_045112755.1). Lineage (GTDB taxonomy): Bacteria > Bacillota > Clostridia > Lachnospirales > Lachnospiraceae > Anaerobutyricum. Next base: position 3,975 of record JBGUIF010000044.1, on the reverse strand, counting down.
GAAAAAGGACATTTCTCTGCCTGTTTCGATGGAAAATGGCCGATGATCGGCGATAAGATCCTCTCAGTGGCCAATTCCGAGGAAACGGATAAATACGTACTTTTTAATATTCCTGTCACCATTGACGATTCATCTGAACCCGACTATCTGCGGGCCGCCCTGCTCTTCGATGAAGAGTTGACGGAAGAGCAGATCAGACTGGGGGATTACTCAGGCCAGTTTAAAACCTATGGAATCTGGGAAAAATATGATGATTATTATGCGCCTCCTTCCAGGCAGGCCACATCACTGGATATGTATGATGACAGTATTCTCCATATCAATTACCAGACTTATGATCCTCTCGAGCGGGAAGTAACCGATACTTATCCGGTATCAGACATTAAGATTGAGGGTCAGAAAGACCTGATTACCTATGGCGATCTCCCCAGCGGCACCTACTGCTACGCCTTTAAGATGACCGATACCCTGGGTCATGTAAGCTATTCCGATACTTACATTTTCACATACGACTCAGAAAAGAAAACCATCGACTGGCAGCCGAAAACCATAGAGCAGGACTACTACGACGGACTCAAAGAAGAAGGCGATGAAGCCTACAACATCATGGTAAATCAGGACTGAACTTTTTGATGATAATGCCAATCAGCCCCAGTACTGTTGATGCTGTACCAAAAAACCCTGGCAGTCAGGTTTTTGCATCAATACATTAGGCCTGCAGCATTTTCTAATAAACATTTTTGAGGACATCGGCAGTCATGCCGCCCTCTTGGCAACCCATTAACCATATCTAAATTAGGAGGAGATTTATGAAAAAACTACTCACTTATTTACTCTCCCTTTGCCTCCTGGCAGGCCTGATTGCCGCCAGCCCCTTCCCGGCAAAGGCGTCTGATCAGGCAGCTCCCAAAGCTAAATGGACCGTTCTTTTTTATCTGTGCGGTACTGATCTGGAAAGCAATGGGTGCAATGCCACTGTCAATTTGGGCGAAATCGGCAAGACCAAGCCCAACGATTCTGTCAATATGGTAGTACAGACCGGCGGCACCAAAATCTGGCACTCGAATCTGGCCGGACTGGATGTCAAAGCCGACAAAATCCAGAGATGGCATTATGGCAAAGACGGCTATAAGCTTAAAGACGAACAGCCTCTTGCCAATATGTCTTCTGCCAAGACTCTTCAGGACTTTCTCACCTGGGGCGCCAAGACTTATCCTGCAGAAAAGTATATGCTTATCATGTGGGATCACGGCGGCGGCCCTTCCAATGGTCTGATTTCTGATCAGCTGCATGACGACCAGCTTATGTCCATCTCATCCATGGCCAAGGCCATCAAGAATTCCGGCGTAAAACTGGAAACCTTCTACACTGACTGCTGTATGATGGGAGGAATTGAGGAGGCTTCTCTTTTAAAGGATTATGCCAAGTACTCCGTAGGATGCGAGGAGATTGATCCGGGATTCGGATTTGATTTTAAAGGATGGCTGCAATATCTCTATGACCATTCTGACTGCGACGGCAAGGAGATTGGAAAAACCATCTGCGAGACTGCCGGAAAGAAATACACAACAACTAACAAAGAAAAACAGCCCTATGTCAGTGCTTTCTCTAAGAACTTCACTTTTTCCTGCGTGGATCTGAGCAAGACAGAAAAGCTGGAAAAAGCCTTTGATGCTTTCTTCGAGAAAGTAAATGCTTTAATAGAAGATAATCCGGCTGCTTTCACCGACTTTGCCTACAGCGTAAGCCGGACAGAATACTATGGTTATTCTATAAAACTGACCTATGATATTGTTGATTATGCCCAGAATGCCAAGGCATCCAAAGCCATAGATGCCAAAGTATGTGATGACTTAATTGCAGCGGTTAAAGACATGGTAATAAGCAATGTCGTAGGTAAGGATAAATCCCACTCTAACGGAATATCCTTCTTTAATGGTGTCAACACAAACAGTGGAGATCTCAGCAACTACAGTCATAACTGCTTCAGTGCTCCTTTCCTGGCCTATCTTGATGCTGTCAACGGAACCTGGACTGCACCTGACTGGGTATATCAGCAGACCACAGTTCCGGAACTCAATGATAACGATTACAAGGTTACTGCCAAGACAACTCTGTCTGATAATGGTGAACTGAAACTGCAGGTTCAGAGTGGAAAAGAAAATCTGCTGACGGTTGACGGTGTTCTGGCAATCAGGAATGCAGACGAAGAATGGACCTATCTGGGTGAAGATTTTGGCGTAAAAGGAGATTTCTCCAAGGGAGAGTTCACCGCCAACTTCAACGGAAACTGGCCGATCATCGGCAATGATGTCCTCTCTGTATCCAGTGCGGAGGAGACCAATGACTATATCCTCTATAATATTCCTATTACCATCGGGGATGACACCAGTATTAAATGCCTGCGTGCCGCTCTCGTCTTCGATAAGAGCCTGACTGATGAACAGATCAGAGAAGGAGACTACTCCGGCACCATCAAGACCTACGGCATATGGGAGGGCTATGACGATGCATCCGGACTTCCTTCCAGACAGGCCACCAGTCTTGCTGGTTATGAGGGTCAGGATCTCAATATCGTCAATCAGATCTTTGATCCTACAAGCAAGACCATCACCAATAATCTGCTCGGCAACAGCTATACCATCGCTGGTCCTGACGAAGTGGTAAATTATGGCGCGCTTCCAAGCGGCGTATACTGCTACTCCTTCAAGTTAACAGATGCCCTTGGCCGGGTCAGCTACACAGACACTTATTTCTTTGAGTATGATGCTGACGAAAAATCCATCAACTGGGATAAAGAGAGTCTTAATGCCAATCTGAAAGAATCTATCGATCAGGTATATGGACCGGTTTATGACATCATGGTAAATAAATAATCCATGATACAATTATTAAAACCATTATCGTGGATTGATTCGTAAAAATTAATCCCGATCATTTAAGCAGCGGGCTGACGCACCATATAGCGTCAGTCAGCTGCTCTCTTTTTTATTAAGAAATTACTCCGCACTCCCTGTATCACAAACCTTCCGGGGGATGCGTTTTATTCAAATGATATCGTGTTTATGCAAATGGCGTCGTTCCGAAAAAAAAGCTGCTGATCTCCTCTGGGGTATAGGAATCATTTTTCATCCACCATCTCACCGTCTCCGCAAAATCACAGACCATGTGATTGAGCATGTAATCTTTAGGGATATCCGTCTCAATCTTCTCTAATTCCCCTTCAAAAACCTTTTCCAGATACTCCTTAAAATAACGCATAAACATTTCCCCGCTCTCACTGGAAAGGATCCTCCCGATATAGCGGTGATTATCCTTCAGGTGATAGAGGATATGGGTGATCTCTCCCTGAAGCTCTCTCTCGGTGTTGGAGAAATCGTGGGTTTTCTCCCTGGTCAGATTCTCTGAAAATACATGCTCAAAGATCTCCGTGCACAGGGCTCTCAGCAGCTCATCCTTGGTCTCAAAATGAGAATAGAAAGTGGAACGTCCGATATCTGCTTCATCTATGATCTCCTGAACGGTAATCGCAGAGTAGGATTTCATCTCCAGCAGGTGAGTAAATGCATCATACACCGCCTGTCTTGTCTTCTTTTTTCTTCGATCCATAAAAACCTCCTGAACATTTTCTTTCGAATGTTCAATAATGGACTTTTTCAACATTTTGCTTCTTGTCAGTACATTTTCTGAACATTAGAATCATAACTGAACATATTGTTCTGTTTTGTACATATCATACCTTTGATAATAAGTTCAGGTCAAGAGAAAAATACCGGAGAACCCGGAGAAAGGAATTTTCCAATCCGTATTGCCAGGATTGGATGAAATATGATTCAGTTATGATCAAAAAAATCAATGATTTTCTGGCCGGCTGGCCAATGACATTAATTAGCGGTGTATTTTTACTGGCTTCTTTTATTCTTCCCAGAGTAGGCTGTCCCGCCGGGGAGAACCTGGCCTGGGTCTGTGTCATCA
>JBGUIF010000043.1:0-5547 GCA_045112755.1 Anaerobutyricum sp. | reverse complement strand
TTTCTTTTCCCTCGGACCCGAAGGCCCTGGGTGTTTAGGTTTAAACTTTCGTTCGTTCCATGGACCCGCTGCCCTGACATCACTCTGCCAGCAGGCCCGAATGTTTTCAGAGACCTGAGTCTCTGCTCATTGAATTGAACGTTCGAGGTTGTTTTGTTATTCAGTTGTCAAGCTGCAATGTGTTACTTGCCGTAACTTCCTTATACTAACAGATACAAATTAGAAAGTCAACACTTTTTTATCATATTTTTTGAATATGATTTCAACTGTCAGTATAATCCTATTTTTCGTTTTCCGGGTCATCAACCCTTAAAAAAAGCGAAAAATAAAACGGAGAAGGAGGGATTTGAACCCTCGCACCGCGCAAACGATCTACACCCTTAGCAGGGGCGCCTCTTCAGCCACTTGAGTACTTCTCCTAATGCCTAAATAAATAGAACATATTATATTTTCGCACTTCGCTAATCACAAAGTGCTTTATTATATTATCAAAATCCAAGATCTTTGTCAATAATATTTTAGTTAAAGAATCTCTATCATTATTCCCATTATTTCTTTTATTATTTTTTCCATTGCTCCACTGCTGTCTCATATAGATTATTGCCGTCTTTATCAATCACAACAATCACAGGAAGCTCTTCAATTTCAAGTTTACGTACAGCTTCCGTTCCCAGATCTTCGTAAGCCACTATCTCAGCACGTTTGATGCATTTAGAAAGAAGAGCCCCTGCACCTCCTACGGCAGCAAAATAAACAGCACCGTTTCTTTTCATTGCCTTAATCACTTCCGGGGATCTTTTTCCCTTTCCAACCATTCCTTTTAATCCAAGATCAAGCATGTCAGGAGTGTATTTGTCCATTCTGCTGGAAGTGGTGGGACCGGCAGATCCGATGATTTGTCCTTCCCTGGCAGGACTTGGACCAAGATAATAAAGAATATTTCCATCCAGTTTTATAGGAAGTTCTTCCCCTTTTTTCAGAGCATCATACATTCTCTTATGAGCAGCATCCCTGGCAGTATAAATAATCCCACTTAGATAAACATAATCTCCGGCCTTAAGATGATCGATATCTTTTTTCTCCAGGGGAACCCTGATAATTTTTTTCATAATAGATAAATCTCCTCTTAAAAAACTCTCTTATTATTTCTGATAATCTTACAGATTTCTCTGAGCATGTCTGTTGACATGACAGCACATATTCACGGCAACAGGCAGTCCGGCTATATGTGTCGGATAAGTATTGACATTTACCGCAAGGGCAGTCACAGTTCCTCCCAGGCCCGCCGGACCTATGCCAAGACGATTAATCTTTTCCAGAAGCTCTTCCTCCAGATCTCTCACATAGCTGATCTCAGAATAATCTCCAAGGGGTCTGCTTAGGGCTTTCTTTGCCATAATTGCTGCCTTTTCAAAAGTTCCTCCTATACCGACTCCCACGACAAAGGGAGGACATGCATTGGGTCCTGCTTCACTCACTGTCTTTATTACGGCTTCCTTGACTCCCTCAATTCCTTCCGCAGGTTTTAACATGAAAATGCGGGACATATTCTCACTTCCAAATCCTTTTGGAGCCACTGTCAGGGTCAACTGATCTCCGGGTACAATCTCATAATGAATCACTGCCGGTGTATTATCCCGGGTATTTTCCCGAAGAAGGGGGTCGGCAACCACAGATTTTCTCAGATACCCCTCTACATAACCTTTTCTGACCCCTTCGTGAATTGCTTCCTCCAGGGACCCTCCTTCTATATATACTTCCTGACCGATTTTAACAAATACAACTGCCATACCGGTATCCTGACAGATTGGAATTCTCTCCCTGCCGGCTATAGCCAGATTTTCCTTAAGCTGCTCAAGAATCTGCACTCCCAGAGGATTTTCTTCTTTGGCGGCAGCCTCAGACAGGGCCTGCTTCATATCCTCCGTCAAAAACAGGTTGGCCTCTATGCACATTTCCTTGATATTTTCAGTAATTTTATCAACATGAATCTTCCTCATATTAAAAAACCTTTCTCTAGAGATACTGTTCCATAGAATTTTTTATTCAGTATGATATAAACCTGCTATGAAATGTATTTTATCATACTTTTATTTTTTATTTGCACAGTTTTTTAAAAAAATAAATATTGCCAAAAGTCCTTTATTTATGCCATTTTTTCTTAATAATCCATATGATTATTTCTAAATCTTTGCTGAAAAACATCTATATGTAACTTAAAGATTACAGAAGGAAATTACGTTCTGATAGAATACAGACAACAAAGAAAACAAACCACTGAAAAAAAGTTACACAGAATCAAAAAATCAATTCAAAAGAAAAGGAGAAAAATTATGAAAAAAGTAAAAACATATTTAATGATGGCACTGTTTGGAATTATTCTTATGGGAGCATTTAACACAAAGGCATCAGCAGCAAGAAGATTTCAGATGACAAGGTACGAAGGACATGTTTATATCAGAATAGATAAAAATATGAAATGGACCACTGCCGACAGGCTGGCAAGATCCTGCGGCGGTCATCTGGTAACCGTCAACTCTTACGGAGAGCAAAGAGTCGTAAACGACCTGATCAGAGGCGGCCGCAAAAATACCTACTGGATGGGCGGTGTTGTAAGAAACGGCAGAATGAGCTGGTCAAACGGTGAACGTGTCAATTACTATAACTGGACCAATTTCCGTTACAGCAGCTGCTTCAAAAGCAAAACTTCCTATATGCAGCTGACCAGAAATGCCAACCCCTATCATTACGAGAAAAACTATTTTGGTAAATGGACATGCATGTATAATAACAATACCTACAGAGGTCAGAAGAAATACTGGTCTGCTTCCAAAGTCGGCATTGTCATTGAGTTCGACTCCAGCTGCAGTATCAGAACCATCAACAGAATGCGCCGCTGGTAATTATATATAATCCAACGATATTAAATTTACATACTCTCCTTCCAAAAAAGGGACACCGGCCGGTGTCCCTTTTTCAATCATACAATAATTCAATCATTTTATGATTAATCTCGCTGATCAATCCTCTTATTTCTGATCGTTCTGGTCATCAAAAGCACGTTTAAGAAGTTCGTCCCTCATGCCATTGTCGTCAGTGCCCTCATCTTCTGTCATTTCTCCATCAGAACTAACCTTTGAATCAGCTGCATCTTCTGCTGCTTCCTGAACTGTTTCATCTTCATCATCCATTTCAGGCTCGGTCAGATAGACTTTCGCGACACTGGCTATTCTAACCAGACTGTTATCATCAATCCGCATAAGCTTGACACCGGATGTATTTCTTCCAATCACAGAGATGTCATCCGTGTTCATTCGAATCACGATACCCTCCGTCGTAATCAGCATGATCTCCTCTCCTCCGGAAATGGTTTTCATGCCCACAACATCACCGGTCTTATCCGTGATCTTATAACATTTCAGGCCTTTTCCTCCCCGGTGCTGGGTCTTAAATTCCTCAGTGGGAGTCCTCTTTCCCATTCCCTTTTCAGATACGAATAATAAATCTTTCCCTTCCGAGGACATCTGCATACCAATCACTTCATCAGAATCGTTCAGGCTGATTCCCTTCACACCCATGGAGACCCTGCCGGTCTCCCTGACATCAGACATATGGAAGCGGATACACATACCATCCTTTGTGGCAAGAAAGATATCTTCATCGTCAGCGGCCTGTTTGACCTCAATCAAGGCATCCCCGTCCCGAAGGACGATAGCGATAAGGCCATTCTTACGTACATTGTCATACTCGGAAAATGCAGTTTTCTTCACAAGACCGTTCCTGGTGGCCATGATCAGATATTTACTCTCAATCCCCGGATAGATTGGTATCACTGCAGATACCTTTTCCTCAGGCTGCAAATTGAGCAGATTTATGATATTCACTCCCCTGGCAGTCCTTCCTGCCTCAGGAATCTCATAACCCTTAAGCCTGTATACTCTGCCCTTATTGGTAAAGAACATAACATAATAATGGGTGTGGGTCATGAACATCTTGTCGATATAGTCATCCTCGATAACATTCATGCCGCGGATTCCCTTTCCGCCCCTGTTCTGAGCACGGAAATTATCCATGGTCATCCTTTTTATATAACCCATCCTGGAAAATGTAATGACTGTATCCCTTCCCGGAATCAAAGCCTCATCACTGAGATCTTCGGCATCCATCTCAATTGAAGTTCTCCGGTCATCACCATATTTTTCTCTGATCAGAAGGATTTCTTCACGAATGACGCCCAAAAGAACTTTCTCATCGGCGAGAATCGCCTCATAGCCGGCAATTTTTTTCTCCAGATCATCAAACTCTGCCTGAAGCTTCTCTCTCTCCAAACCGGTGAGGGCACGCAGACGCATATCAACAATAGCCTGGGCCTGAGCCTCGGTGAACTCAAAACGCTTGATCAGGTTCTCCCTTGCTTCGGCCACATTTTTGGATGCCCGTATAATGGATATGACTTCATCAATGAAATCCAGGGCCTTGAGAAGTCCTTCCAGAATATGTGCCCGCTCCCTGGCCTTATTCAGTTCATACTGAGTCCTTCTGGTCACCACGTTTTTCTGATGATCCAGATAGTGGGTCAACATCTCCTTGAGATTCAGAATCTTTGGCTGATTATTAACCAAAGCCAGCATGATGACTCCGAAGGTATCCTGAAGCTGGGTATGTTTAAAAAGCTGTTTCAGGAGGACATTGGCATTCACATCTTTCCTGGTTTCTATGCAGATTCTCATGCCCTGACGGTCTGATTCATCCCTCAGCTCTGTGATACCATCAATTCTCTTATCCTTGACCAGACCGGCAATTTTCTCAATCAGCCTGGCTTTATTGACCATATAGGGAAGTTCAGTGACGATAATTCTCTGCTTTCCGTTCCCCATGGGCTCTATGTTGGTCACAGCACGGACCTTGATTTTACCCCGACCGGTCCGGTAGGCCCTCTCAATTTCTTTTCTTCCTAAAATCATGGCGCCGGTGGGAAAATCCGGCCCTCTGACCACTGAAATCAATTCATCGATATCGGTATCCCGATTCTCATTTACTCTGTTATCAATGATGGTTACTACCCCATCGATGGTCTCCCTTAAATTATGGGGAGGAATATTGGTCGCCATACCAACTGCAATACCCTGGGTTCCATTTACCATCAGGTTGGGATAACGGGAAGGCAGGACAGAGGGCTCCCTCTCCGTCTCATCAAAGTTAGGGACGAAGTCCACCGTGTCCTTATTAATATCTGCCGTCATCTCCATAGAGATTTTAGAAAGCCTTGCCTCCGTATAACGCATGGCAGCAGCACTGTCTCCGTCCACAGATCCAAAATTTCCATGGCCATCCACCAAAGGGTATCTGGTGGACCATTCCTGAGCCAGATTAACCAGGGCCCCGTAGATGGAACTGTCACCGTGGGGGTGATATTTACCCATGGTATCACCGACGATACGGGCACATTTTCTATGGGGTTTGTCCGGCCCATTATTCAATTCAATCATGGAATACAGGATTCTTCTTTGTACCGGCTTCAAACCGTCTCTCACATCAGGAAGAGCA
>JBGUIF010000042.1:0-17601 GCA_045112755.1 Anaerobutyricum sp. | reverse complement strand
CTGCCGCTTTTGTACTGTCAGCGGAAGCCGCTTCCTGTCTTCCGGTCATGCCCTCAGCATAAGCTCCTGCCTCGCCGGACTCCACTTCTTTTTTCGAGGGAACCCTGATCTGCATGCCATCCGTGACCTGGGCTGCCTGATTCCACCAGGCAGGGTCAGCTTCCTTGTCCATACCTCCTGCAGCGCTGATGGCGTCACAGATTCTCGAGGATGCTGAAAGTTGATAAACACCAGGTTTCCTCACATGGCCGCAAACATGGACATAAACGACGTGTCCTGAATCTCCCTCCGTGTTCTCTTCCTCAGAGGATTCTGTCTCCGGTTTTTTTGAACCGGCCCCGGTCTTCTCACCAGTTTCCGTCTGATTATTTCCTGCAGCAGTGGATTCAACCATGTCACTGGTCTTTTTCGCCTCAGTACCCACCAGACTTCTGCTCTGATCACTGTTTCCGGCACGACTTTCGGTATTACCCCCGGTAAAAAGATCCGTCTGCTCCCCCTTTAAAGCCTGGGGGATCATGGAATCCGGAATCAAGCCTCTGCCGTCACAGGCTGACAGCGTCATCACCATCAATGGAATAATCATCACCCTGCATCTTCCCAAAAGCCCGGGCCCTGTCTTCCTGCGAAACCTTCTTTTCTTCCAGGTTCCGCTGCTGTGTAATCCTGCTCTCACCAGCTCCTCCCTTCCGGGAGAGGGGAAAGGTCTGCCGGAGTTTTGACAAAACTCTGACAAAAAACTAAGAGCTGTCAGGTCTTTCCAACCCCTGTGAACAATCCATAGCTATATAAATATTACATAATATTTCTAAAAAAGACAAGAGGATACTTCATTTCCTCTTGCCTTTTCTTTCAAAATTATGGTCTGTCATCTTAGCATTTAAGTCAGACAAAATCAGTGTTTCTTTCCTCTGGCTGCCTTGCCTGACCTCCTTTTGGGTTCACATCCACAATCCACAGCTTACGGCTCTTTGCCAGTATTTCAAAAGGAGGTCTGAGGCAGGGATATCCAATAGGAAAAAGCATGGCGTAAAGCCCAAGGATTTTTTGAGCATAGTTTTCGCGCCGTGAGCATGTCTGAGCCTGCTGAAGCAGGCGAGTTTGCGGAAGGCGCGAATCATAAACGGCGGAGAAAAATCCGAAGGGCCAGCTGCTTCTTTCCTATGGATATCCTGCCTAACCTCCTTTTGGGTTCACGGCTACAATCCACAACTTACGGCAGCAGACGATCCAGGACGCCGGACAGAATCCGAATCATCTCATCTACATCCTCTTTGCTGATCACCAGCGGAGGCACAAAACGGATAATGTTTGCGCCGGCGGAGATCAGGACCAAGCCATCCTCCAGAGCTGTTTTAACAATTTCGGCAACGGGACTGTCAAACTCCAGCCCCTGCATAAGACCCATGCCCCGGTGGTCCAGGATATGGGGATTGGAAGCCTTCAGTTCTTCCAGTTTATCATAAAGCCAGGCTCCCACTTCGTTGACGCGGCCGACAATATCTCTCTCTTCAAACTGCCGGTAAACCTCACAGACAGCCGCCGCGGCAAAGGGATTGCCGCCGTAGGTGGTGCCGTGATCACCGGGAACCAGGGCATGGGACGCCCTCTCATTGGTCACAAAGGCACCCACGGGCACGCCGCATCCCAGGGCTTTGGCCAAGGTCATTACATCAGGTTTTACCCCATAGAGATCGCAGGCATAGAGGGAGCCGCAGCGGCCCATGCCGCACTGGATCTCGTCAAAAATCAGGAGCAGGTCGTGCTGGTCGCAAAGATCCCTCAGCCCCTGCAGAAATTCTTTTTTGGCCGGATAGATTCCGCCCTCTCCCTGTACCACCTCACATATGATGCCGCAGGTCTTGTCGGTAATCTTGGACTTCACATCCTCCAGATCATTGAAATCCGCAAAGACAGCCCTCATGGAAACCGGCACGAATCCTTCCTGATAATGCGCATTTCCTGTAACAGAAAGTGCTCCCTGGCTGCGGCCATGGAAGGAGTGGTTCATGGCAATGAACTCATAATCCTTAGATGGATCCTTGAGATAGGCGTACTTTCTTGCCACCTTGAGAGCTCCCTCTATGGCCTCCGTCCCACTGTTGGTAAAGAAGACTTTGGACAGGCCTGTGGTCTCCACAATTTTCCTGGCAGCCTCAACGGCAGGTATATTATAATAGAGGTTTGATGTATGGATAATTTTGTCAATCTGGTCTTTCAGTGCCTGATTGTACTGCTCATTATTGTAGCCCAGGGCAAAGACTGCAATTCCCGCCCCGAAATCCAGGTAGGACTTGCCGTCGGCATCATAAAGCCGGACGCCGTCCCCTTTTTCAAATACTACAGGGAAACGGTTGTAAGTCTTGAGGATAAACTCTTCTCCCTGGTTGATATATTCCTGCATATTTGCCATGAATCTCATCCTTTCTGCATGATCGCATAATCAGGGAAACACCGGATACCGGCCTTCCCTCTATTCGTATCTCGTCAGTCAAACACCGGGTTCAGTCTCCTAGAACAGAGGCTCCTTCAGAATTGCGGTTCCAATACCTTTTTCGGTGAAGATCTCCAGCAGGAGACAATGCTCCTGGCGGCCGTCAAGGATATGCACCCTGGACACGCCCTCATCGATGGCATTGATACAGTTCTCAAGCTTGGGAAGCATACCGCCTCCCACCACGCCGTTATAAATGAATTCCCTGGCTGTCTTCACATCCATCTCCGAGATCAGGGTTTTCTTGTTGGTGGGATCAATAAATACTCCCTCGATATCTGTCAGGAAGACCAGTTTCTCAGCATTCATAGCCTTGGCTACCCCGCATGCTGCGTCGTCAGCGTTGATATTGTATGCCTGAAAATCGTCATCGAGGCCAATGGGAGCGATGACCGGAATGAAATCCCTGTCCATGAGGGTCTCGAGAAGATCCGTGTTCACCTGGCGGATATTTCCCACAAAACCGATGTCTTTCCCGTCAGGCAGTTTCTTGTCCACACGGATCATATTGCCGTCCTTGCCGCAGAGGCCTACGGCGTTGACCCCCATTTTCTGCATCATGCCCACCAGTTCCTTATTGACCTTATTGAGGACCATCTCGGCGATATTCATGGTATCCTTGTCCGTAATCCGCAGACCATTATAGAAGTTCGACTCTTTGCCGGACATTTTCACCCATTTACTGATTTCCTTGCCGCCGCCGTGAACGATGATGGGTTTCATGCCCACCAGCTTAAGCAGAGCCACGTCCTTGATCACATTATATTTCAGATTCTCATCCAGCATGGCGCTGCCGCCGTATTTCACCACTATGGTGGTCCCGTAAAAACGGCGGATATAAGGCAGAGCCTCGATGAGCGTATTGGCCTTCAACATGACATTTTCCACATCGGCATTAATATTTTTGATCTTAGGCATATCAGCTTCCTCCAAATCTATGTTCTGAAATATTTTTCTTCTATATTAAACTGAATCCATATTAAAATGAATCCATCAGCTTCGGTAGTCCGCGTTGATCTTCACATACTCATAGGTGAGATCACATCCCCAGGCTGTGGCGGACGCCTCCCCGGCATGAATGTAGAGCTGGGCCTTCACCGGGCTGCCTCCCAGAATCCTGGTGGCCTCCTCCTCGCTGTAATCTGTGGCAATACCTTCTTTTACGATATTCACAGACCCAAACTCACTCTCCAGAGTGATATCCACTTTCAGGGGATCAAAAACCACCCCGCTGTAACCCATGGCGCAGAGGATCCTGCCCCAATTAGCGTCTTTACCAAAAACCGCAGCCTTGGTCAGGGAAGAACAGACCACAGATTTACTGATGATTCTGGCATCTTCTTTTGTGGCAGCATCATGGCATGTCACTTCAAATAATCTGGTACAGCCTTCGCCGTCGCCGGCAATCATTTTGGACAGGCCGGCAAGAACCCACTTAAGAGCTTCATAAAAAATCTTTCCAGCTTCATTGTCTGCCCTGATCTCTTCATTTTCTGCCATTCCATTGCAGAGGACCAGACAGGTATCATTGGTGGAAGTATCTCCATCCACAGAAACCATGTTGAAGGTGTCCTCCACGATGGCCCTGGTAAATGTCTGCAGCAGTTTCTGATCGATGGCAGCGTCGCTGGTGACAAAGGCCAGCATGGTACCCATGTTGGGATGAATCATCCCGGCTCCTTTGCACATGCCTCCCACCCGGACAGTCTTTTCGCCGATGCGGCATTCCACAGCCACTTCTTTTTTGTGGGTATCGGTGGTCATGATGGCTTCGGCTGCCTCAGAGCCGGCTGTCTCATCTTCCTTAAGAGCCGGAACCAGCTTACGAATCCCCTTCTCCACCACATCCATGGGCAGCTGAGGCCCGATCACACCGGTGGAACCCACCAGAACCTCCTCAGGTCTGATGTCCAGGAGTTCTGCCGCAATCTCTGCTTCCCTGCGGCAATTGTCGATTCCCTCCTGGCCGGTACAGGCATTGGCGATACCGCTGTTGACCACGATGGCCCTGGCAATCCCCGGGCCCTCCACGATGTCTCTGTCCCAGTAGACTGTGGCTGCCTTCACCACGTTCCTGGTAAAGGTTCCGGCACAGACAGCCGGTGTCATGGAGTAAACCATGGCCATATCCTTATTGGTTTTTCCCGCCTTGATCCCCGCCCGAAGGCCGGCGGCCTTATATCCTCTGGCAGCGGTCACGCCGCCGGTTATTTCTCTCATTGTTTATTCCTCCTGTAAATCGTCAGTCGTCTGATCTTCGCGGCATCAGGGGAAGACCGGCGGCATCATCAGGCCGGTATTCTCCGGGAGACCGAACATCAGGTTCATATTCTGAACCGCCTGACCGGCAGCTCCCTTGACCAGGTTATCCATGGCCCCCATCATGATTACGCGGCCAGTCCTGGCATCCAGCCTGATATTGACGTCCACGTAATTGCTTCCCTCAACCCAGCGGGTCTCGGGGTTGACTCCGTCCTTAAGAACCCGGACAAAGGTCTCCTGGTCATAAGCCTCATGGTAGAGCCGCATCAGGTCTTCCTGGCTGAGTCCCTTCGCTTTCTCTGTCAGATTGGCGTAGGCAGTCACCAGGATTCCCCGGTTCATGGGCACCAGATGGGGGGTGAAATTAATGATGGCTTCCGTCCCTGCCGCATAACCCAGCTGCTCTTCAATCTCTGGTGTATGGCGGTGGGTTGCCACGCCATAGGCCTTGATGCTCTCATTCACTTCGCAGTAAAGATTGGCCAGCTTGGTTCCCCTGCCGGCGCCGGAAGTCCCGGATTTGGCGTCAATGATGATCGATTTCATATCAATCAGTCCCGCTTTGGCCAAAGGATAAATGGACAGGAAAGAACAGGTGGGGTAGCATCCTGGATTGGCCACCAGTCTGGCCTTTCTGATTTTGTCCCTGTTGATCTCACAGAGTCCATAGACCGCCTCTTCGATAAACTGAGGGCTGGCATGCCTGATGCCATACCATTTCTCATAGACATCCACGTCCTTGATTCTGAAATCTGCCGAGAGATCCACGATTTTCACCTGAGAGAGGACTTCTTCGCTGACCAGGGAGGAACAGAGGCCCTGGGGTGTCGCTGTGAAGACCACATCCACCTCCTGACAAAGACGGTTCAGATCCTCCCCCTTACAGATATCCGGCACCAGTTCAAACATATTGGCAAAAACATCTGCATAGGGCTTATCGACATAACTTCTTGACCCGAACCAACGGATCTCTGCCTCTTTGTGGCCTAACAAAATACGTACAATCTCCTGACCCGCATAACCTGTAGAGCCTATAATTCCCACTTTTATCATCTGCTTACATCCTCCTGTCTATATTCAACTGACCGTCTTAACCCTTTCACAGGCAGACCGTCTGAAAACATTCCGCCTCGCATTATCTCACATATTTCTTCCTATTACAAGAAAATCAGCGAAAAAACTTATTTCCCGCAGAGATTCTTTGCATATTTATACGAAAATTTTTCATAATTATACGATAAACCAGGAATATATGCAAGTATAAATGCATAATTATTAATAATTATCAAAAAAAGACTTGCATTCTTTCCACAGATGAAGTATAGTATGGATTGTGATTACACAAATAGAATATGAAGGAATATCCCCGGGATTTTCCTGAAAAACATAAATCAATAGGAGGAATCGCGTAAGATGAGCAAAGAAAAAGTTGTATTGGCATATTCAGGAGGACTTGATACCACAGCAATCATTCCCTGGCTGAAGGAGAATTATGATTACGAAGTAATCTGCTGCTGTATCGACTGCGGACAGGGCGAAGAGCTCGCAGGTCTTGAGGAGAGAGCCCTCTATTCCGGCGCCTCCAAATTATATATTGAAGACATCGTCGATGATTTCTGTGACAACTACATTATGCCCTGTGTACAGGCAGGTGCTGTCTACGAAAATAAATACCTTCTCGGCACATCCATGGCCCGTCCGGGCATCGCTGCCAAACTGGTGGAGATTGCCAGAAAAGAAGGTGCAGCGGCCATCTGCCATGGCGCCACCGGCAAAGGAAACGACCAGATCCGTTTCGAACTGGGCATTAAGGCACTGGCACCGGATTTAAAGATCATCGCTGCATGGCGTGACGACAAGTGGACCATGAAGTCCCGCGAAGATGAGATTGCCTACTGTAAGGCTCACGATATCCATCTTCCATTCTCCGCTGACAGCAGCTACAGCCGCGACCGCAATCTCTGGCATATCAGCCATGAAGGTCTGGAACTGGAAGACCCTTCTGTGGAACCCAATTATGACCACCTGCTCGTGATGAGCGTATCTCCTGAGAAAGCTCCTGATGAGCCGGAATATGTCACCATGACTTTTGAGGCCGGTGTTCCGAAGTCTATAAATGGTGAGGCCATGAAGGTTTCCGACATTATCCGCAAGCTGAACGAGCTGGGCGGGAAGCACGGCATTGGAATCGTTGACATCGTGGAGAATCGTGTCGTCGGCATGAAGTCCCGCGGAATTTATGAAACACCAGGTGGAACCATCCTCCTTGAAGCACTGCAGCAGTTGGAAGAGCTGGTTCTCGACCGCGACGTAATGAACGCCAAAAAGGATATGGGCAATAAGCTGGCACAGCTGGTTTATGAAGGGAAATGGTTTACTCCTCTTCGCGAAGCCATCCAGGCCTTTGTGACATCCACTGAGAAATATGTGACCGGAGAAGTGAAGTTCAAGCTCTATAAGGGCAACATCATCAAAGCCGGAACCACATCCCCCTACAGCCTTTACAGTGAGTCCCTGGCTTCCTTCACCACCGGCGACCTCTACGATCATCATGACGCCCAGGGCTTCATCACCCTCTTTGGACTTCCTTCCAAAGTTCGGGCCATGAAGATGATGGAGATTGAGAAAAACAAATGAGCCTGAACATTCCAGGTATATAATGTTAAACATGACAAAACCTGCCGGGATCTGCTAGCAACAGCAGTAATCCCGGCAGGTTTTTTTTAGAAAAAAGTGGTTTTTTTAATCTTTCTTTAATCATCATCCTTTATCATGAAATCATAAAAATCGACTCCATGTTTATCATAAAATGGTAAAATTATTATAATTCTATGCTATAATTATAAAATAGTAATATTTTAGAGGAGGTAACTTACTATGAAGAAAACCAGAAAAAGACTTTTCACCGCTTTAGCAACAGGTACATTGGCTCTCGCCCTTCTGACAGCCCCATGCCTCTCTTTTGCCGCAGCTTCTGAGTCCACCACAGCAACAGAGCAGGCTGCAGCAGCAGAAATAACCTATGAACAGGCCCGGGAAATTGCTTTAAAAGATGCCGGGCTGGAAGGAAAGGACGTCACTTGGTTCGAGACTCAGAAAGACAAGGACAAAAAGACAAAAACTGTGACCTGGGATCTCGGATTCTTCCTGGATGACACAGAGTATGAGTATGAGATTGATATCACCAATGGTCAGATTCTCGAGAAAACCTCTGAGAAGATGAGCGCTGAGGACAAGGCAGAAAACGAGCAGCAGGCCCTGACTCTGGACTCCATCCTGAAGGCAAACCCTGATGTTGCCATCACCGCCGACCTGGCATTGGAGGCCGCTCTGAAGGATGCCGGCCTTGATCTCTCTGCCGTTGAGGTTGTAAAGAATAACCTGGATAACGACGATGGCATCATCATCTATGAAATCGTATTTACCAAAGACGGCAAGAAATATGAGTACGATATCGACGCCAATTCCGGAGCTATCCTGGACAAGGATACTGAGAGTGCAGCCGATGATGACTAATGAGTATATAAAAAAAGGAAGCGCTGAAAGCGCTTCCTTTTTTTATTTCTGATTTAATACCTGCGGCAGGATGGATTATTCCTCTGCACGGTCAAATTCAAGTGCCTTCTTGCTCAGGCTGATCTTGCGGTCATCCTTCTTGAAGTCAACAACTTTGGCCTCGATGATCTGGCCTACGCTGAGAACATCTGAAGGCTTCTCAATGTGCTCTCTGGCAATCTGGGAAACATGCAGCAATGCATCAACGCCCGGCTCTAACTCTACGAAAGCACCGAAGTCTGTCATGCGGGCAACTCTTCCCTCTACAACATTACCTACAGCGTACTTTTCATCAGCGTTAAGCCATGGATTGGTCTCCGGGAACTTAAGGGATAAGGCAATCTTCTCACCCTGGATATCCTTGATGAGAACCTTGAGTTCTTCGCCAACGGTGAAGAGCTTCTTGGGATTATCCACACGGCCCCAGCTCATCTCGGAGATGTGAAGAAGTCCGTCTGCTCCACCGAGATCGATGAAAGCACCAAAATCTGTCACGTTCTTCACGGTACCTTCCACAGTCATACCAGGCTCGATTCTTGCGAAGAGAGCCTCCTGCTTTGCCTTCTTCTCAGCAACCAGAAGCTGCTTGCGGTCACCGATGATTCTTCTCTTGCGGGGATTGAACTCGATGATGCGGAACTCAATCTCCTGGCCGTCATACTTCTTGAGGTTCTTCTCATAAGTATCAGAAACAAGGCTGGCTGGAATAAATACTCTGGTCTCCTCGACCATAACGCTTAAACCACCGTCTAAAACTCTTGTTACAGGAGCCTTGAGGATCTCTTCATTATTGAAGGCTTCCTCTAATCTCTTGTTGCCCTTCTCTGCTTTCAGGCGCTTATATGTTAAGAGAACCTGGCCTTCGCCATCGTTCATCTTGAGGACCTTTGCTTCCATCTCGTCACCAACATTGGCAACTGTAGTAAGGTCTAAATTCTGATCATTGGAATATTCATTCCTGGTAATAATACCTTCTGATTTATATCCGATATTGAGGATGATCTCATCTTCCTTAACATCAATAATAGTGCCTCTGACAACCTGACCAGTCTTGATTGTCACTAAACTTTCTTCCAGCATCTGTGCAAAATCTTCAGCCATGCTTTCATGAACCTCCTTGATAATATTATTTGGGGTAGATGCCCCTGCAGTAATACCGAGTGACTCGATATTTGAGAAGTCCGCCATATCTAAATCGCGAACTGTCTGTATATATAAAGTATTACTACATTCTTTCTTACTTATCTCAAAAAGTTTTTGAGTATTAGAACTGTGTCTGCCACCAATCACAATCATGGCATCCGAATTGCGTGCCAGCTCCCTGGTTTCAGCCTGGCGCTCTTCAGTCGCATTACAAATCGTGTTACAAACATTTATATCATAACTCTTTTTCGAGATAATTTCAACTAAATCTTGGAATTTATTGTAATTAAATGTGGTTTGTGATACAATGGTTAACCTCGATTTTTCATCAAGATCCAGCGCCTCAGCCTGCTCCTGATTTTCGATTACGATCGGATCTGTCTGACACCAGCTTATGATTCCTTCCACTTCCGGATGGTGATTATTTCCGAAAATAATAATCTTTCTCCCCTCTCCGCTCTCTTTCTCCACGATCTTGTGAATCTTCCGGACGAAGGGACAGGTGGCGTCAACCAGCCGCAGACCTGCGGTCTCAATCTTCTCATAAATCTCTTTTGCGACACCGTGGGAACGGATAATCACCGTCCCCTCTCCTATGGAGGAAAGCTCTGAGATATCATGGATGACCCTGACACCCTGCTTCTCCAGATCGGAGACTACTTCATCATTGTGAATGATCGGCCCATAGGTGTAAACATGGTCATGGACCGACTCTCTGTATACTGTCTCGACAGCTCTTTTGACTCCAAAACAAAAGCCAGCAGATTTCGCAACATTAACTTTCATAGACTAACTGATTCTTATATAAAACAAACCTGATACTTTTTACTGCGGGTTACCTATAGATTTTACTGTCTATTCTTCACTGCCTCAAATTCACGGATTACAGCCTCGATCACTTCCTCGACAGTCATGTCGGAAGAATCCAGCAAAACTGCGTCCTCCGCCTTTTTTAAAGGAGCGATCTCCCGCTCCATATCCTGCTTATCCCGGAGAATGATATCCTCACGAATCTGCTCATAATTGCAGGGACTGCCGGCCTCCACCAGCTCATCATAGCGGCGTTTTGCCCGGACATCGGCGGATGCAGTGAGATAAATCTTAAGAGTGGCGTCCGGAAGGACATTGGTACCGATATCTCTGCCATCCATCAGAACATTGGCATTCGCAGCCAGGTCCCGCTGAAGCTGAAGCAGAGAGGCGCGCACCTCAGGAATGGCGGAGGTTTTGGAAGCCATCTTACTGACCTCTGGCGTACGTATACTGTCACTGACATTCTCTCCATTCAGGATCACCTGCTGCCTGCCGCCTTCATCGTACTTCAGGGTCACTTTGATGTCAGGACACCCTGCAGCCACAGCCTCCCTGTCATCACCGTCGATCCCTTTTCTCAGGAAATAGAGGGCGATGGCCCGGTACATGGCCCCTGTATCCACATAGATAAACCCGATTTTTTTTGCTGCAGCCCTGGCAATGGTACTCTTTCCGGCACCTGCAGGACCATCGATTGCAATACTATACATGACTTATTCCTCCAGTATCTCAGACAGTCTGCACCAAAGACAAACTGCCGCACTTTCACAGTTTAGCACAGATAAAATGAATTGCAAAGACCTTTTTGATTCATATTTCAGATTGACTTTAATTTGCCGCTGCAGGATCGTCCTGCCGCATAACCGGTGGTCCAGGCAATCTGCAGATTAAAACCTCCTGTGACGGCATCCAGATCCAGCATTTCCCCGCAAATGTAAAGGCCCTCTGTTTTTTTAGAAGCCATGCTGGCAGGATCCACCTCCCTGACAGCCACTCCGCCTCTTGTAATGATGGCTTCCTCGAAACCCCTCACGCCTGTAATCTGCATGGGAAGGTTCTTCATCATCTCCTCCATCTGACGCCGCTCCTGCCTGCTGATCTCCCGCACCTTCTTATCCGCCGGAATCCCGCAGAGCTGCAAAAAGACAGGGATCATCTTTTTAGGAAGGAGACTGTCCATGACATTGGAAATGTTTTTATTCCTCCAGGTATCAAATTCTCTTAAAAAGCGCCGGTCCAGCTGCTCATAATCCAGGGCCGGCTTTAAATCCAGCAGCAGCCTGAGTCTTCCGGCTTTCAGATCCTTCCAGAAAGGCCCCAGCCTGGTACTGGCTGTGAGAACCAGGGGACCGCTGACTCCGAAATGGGTGAATAAGAATTCTCCGAAGCCTTCATAGACCAGCTTTTTGCCACATTTTACCCGTACAGAAATATTTCTCAGGGAGAGGCCCATCAGATCTTTGCACCAGGGCTCTGCCATCTCAAAGGGAACCAGAGAGGGCTGCAGGTCAGTGATTCTGTGCCCGGCGGCCCGGGCCAGGTCAAAGCCGCTGCCGTCGGAACCGGTGGACTGGTAGGACTTGCCCCCGCAGGCCAGGATCAGTGCGTCGCATGCCAGCTCTGTCCCATCGGAAAGCCTGACACCGATAACCCTGCTTTCCGGCCCCTTCTTCCTCTTTCCTTTCCTGGAGCCTGACTCTTTCAAAGGAGATCTCTTTTGAGGGAGATCCCCGCTGACATCCTCCCCGCCGTCATAGAACCCAGTGCCGGACTTTACATCCACCGGCACTGATTTCTCAAGGATGAGGTCCCGGACATGGCAGTCAAAACGGAAGCAGACGCCCCTGGTCCGGCAGGCCTGTGTCAGAGTCCGAATCACATCGGAGGAATGGTCAGACTGGGGAAAAACTCTCTGTCCCCGCTCTGTCTTCAAGGCCAGCCCCTCCTGCTCCAGGAAATCCATCATATCAAAATTGGAGAATTGATCGAAGGCACTGTAGAGGAAACGCGGATTTGTGACGACATAACTGAGAAACTCCTCGGCCGGGCAGGCATTGGTGATGTTGCACCGGCCCTTCCCGGTAATGAAAAGTTTGCGGCCGGCCCTGTCATTATGGTCAATTACCGTCACTCTTTTTCCTTCCCCTGACGCAGAAATGGCAGCCATAAGACCGGCTGCCCCTCCACCCACAACTATGATGGTTTTCATTATTTTATACTCCTGTTATAAACATCATACTCTTTCCAGAGCTCTTCCAGAGCCATCAGTCTCTTCTCCACATCATCCTTCCGCAGAAGGGCCACTGCCGTCACCAGGGCATTCACCACACTGAGGGGACATACCAGAGAGTCCACGATGGTCATCACGTCGCTTTTGGCGATCAGAGTGCAGTCCGCATACTCCGCGATGGGCGACTCCATGTTGTCCGTCAGAGCAATGGTCTTACTGCCATGGTTCTTAGCGTACTCCAGTGCACAGATCGTCCTCTTGGAATATCTGGGAAATGTGATGCCGATCATCACATCCTCCTCGCCGATATTATAAATCTGCTCCAGTGTCTCAGAAGTACTGTTGGCATCCACGATAACCACATTATCAAAAAGCATCTTGAAATAATAGCCCAGCAGTCCTGCCAGATAAGCGGCGCTCCTGGCCCCGAGAATATAGATTCTGCGGCCCTTGTTAATCATGTCCACCGCTTTGTTGAACTGCTCTTCGTCCACCCCGTTGTGAATGGTATCCCTGAGCCGTTCCGCGTCAGTGATCATGATACTTTTCAAAACCCCTTTTTCCTGATATCTCTTTGTAGAAAGCAGCATTCTCTGCAGCGAATTTGAATTGGTCTTCACAATCACCTGAATAGCTTTCTGCAGCTCAGGATAGCCGTCATAGTCAAGCTGATAAGCAAAACGCACCACCGTTGACTCACTGACTCCGGCTTCTTTCCCCAGCTTGGAAGCTGTAAGATAAGCAGCGATATCATAATTGTCCATGATGTACTGGGCCAGACGCTTCTGTCCCTTGCTGAATTCTGCTGATTTATGATCTATTCTCTGCAATAAATTCATATATTCCACTTTATTATCCACCTGCTCCTATAAAACATTCAATGGGCTTCTCCATCTTTTTCATAATACATCATTCCTTCTCTTTTGTAAAGAAATCGAAGATTTTAGTAGAAGATAATAAAAAAGCTGAAGATCTCTTTCAGATCTTCAGCTCACGTCAGGTCTTATCAATGTTTTTTATCTGTCCGGACTTACTTGCCCTCATATACGATGATGGAATCCACATCGTAGCCTTTGAGTTTTTCGCGGCCGTTAAGACCTTTAAGCTCAATGACAAAAAGAACTTTTACAACGATGCCGCCCAACTCCTCGATCAGGTCGATGGCTGCCCGGGCGGTTCCTCCTGTGGCCAGAAGGTCATCCACAAGCACCACTCTCTGTCCCGGGAAGATGGCATCCTTGTGCATCTCGATAATGGCTTTCCCATATTCTAAATCGTACTCTTTCTCCACGGTCTCCCTGGGAAGCTTTCCCTTTTTGCGGATCGGGATAAAGCCCTTCCCCTTATTGTAAGCCAGCGGCATACCAAAAAGAAATCCCCGGGACTCTGCCCCTGCAACCAGATCAAAGTCCAGGCCTTCCAGGCAGTGCATAAGTTCATGGATACTCAATTTCAACCCTTCAGAATTCTGCAGAATCGTGGTTATATCACGGAATATAATACCAGGCTCCGGAAAATCCGGAATATCAGTTACATAATCTTTCAGCTCTTTCAATGATAACACTCCTTTATTCAGGGACGCGCCCTTTAGAACCAGCATCCACAGTTATTAGACAGCACCTTCTCCTTTACGCGCCCCTTTTCAAACAGACTGCGGGGCCTGAACTGTCGATTATATTATAGCAGAAAATGCCATGATTTCAAACTGTTTTGTGAGTGTCATCTGTCATCTCTTTTCATGGCTGTCTTTGTCTTTCTTTTCAGCTGCTTTTTAGTCTTATAAAAAGATTTTATTTCTTCTTCCGGCCGCCGAAAAAGCCCTTCTTATCGGAACTGTCCGACGAGTCATCCTCAGAGTCTGTCTTAACCTCTCCCATGGCAATCTGGTACTGGCGCAAGGCTTCTTTCTGCGCCTCTGTCATC
The DNA here is from genome assembly GCA_045112755.1 of Anaerobutyricum sp. GTDB lineage: Bacteria > Bacillota > Clostridia > Lachnospirales > Lachnospiraceae > Anaerobutyricum. The sequence goes on along the minus strand of JBGUIF010000042.1, from coordinate 3,181 downwards.
CTCTCGGGAACCTGGACTACCAGGGTGACATAGTGACTGCCTCTGCGGTTCTTATTGGTGGGCGAGGGCACGCCTTTATCCTTGAGCCGCACTTTGGTATCCGTCTGGGTACCGGGCTTGATGGTGTAATTGATGGGGCCGTCCACCGTGTCGATCTTGATGGTAGCTCCAAGAGCTGCCTGACCAAAGGTGATGGACTCCGTGGAAAAGATATCAAAATCCTGTCTCTGGAACTTGGGATGACGGGAAACAGCTACATTGACCAGAAGGTCGCCCCTCGGTCCGCCATTGATTCCCGGCTCGCCCTTTCCGGTAATCCGGACGTTCTGGCCATTATTGATACCGGCAGGAATATTGACTTCAATCTCCTTGCGGACCTTCACATAGCCGGTTCCGGAACAATCAGTACATTTATTGCGGATAAACTGGCCGGTTCCGTTACAGTCCGGGCAAGGCTGAACATTCTGGACCATGCCGAACATAGACTGCTGGGTATACACCACCTGGCCGGTTCCATTACATTTCGGACAGCTCTCCGGACTTGTCCCGGGTTTGCATCCATTGCCGCCGCAGGTTTTACAGGTCTCTTTCAGCGCGATATTGAGTTTTTTCTTCACGCCGCGGATGGAATCGTCAAAGGTGATCCGCACAGCTGCCCGGAGATTGGCTCCCTGTCTGGGGCGATTCTGCCTGGCACCGCGGGTCCTGCCGCCAAACATATCTCCAAATATATCTCCGAAAATATCCCCCATGTCTCCGCTGAAGTCAAAGCCGCCAAAGCCGCCCGGACCTCCCGGACCTCCCTGTTCAAAGGCAGCATGACCGAACTGGTCATACTTGGCTTTCTTATCCGGATCGCTGAGGACTTCATAGGCCTCTGCCGCTTCCTTAAACTTTTCTTCCGCCACCTTGTCACCGGGATTCATATCCGGATGATACTTTTTGGCCACCTTACGATAGGCTCTTTTTATTTCGTCCTCTGACGCGTTCTTCCCGACGCCAAGCACCTCATAATAGTCTCTTTTATCTGCCATAGTCCTTCCTTTCTCACATCAGAAGCCCGGCGAAATCAGAACAGGACACAGGTCCTGTTCTAATGGTATAGAGAGGGACAGGCCGTGCCTGTCACCTCTCTGCGCGTTTTCATGTTATAAATTGTCCCTTGATGGAAATTATACCTCTGTGTAGTCAGCATCCACAATATCATCGTCAGAATTGTAGGATCCGCCGCCCTGGGGACCGGCCTGAGGTCCTGGACCAGCCTGGCCGGCCTGAGCCTGCTCATACATCTTTCCGAAGAGAGACTGAGCATCTTTCATCAGCTGTTCCTTCGCTTCATTGATTTCACTGACATCTGCATCCGTCATGTTCTCAGGTGTGGTGCGGTCAAGGATCTCTTTGATCTTTGTGATGTCAGCCTGAACAGTGGTCTTCTCGGAAGCGTCAACCTTGTCGCCCACTTCCTCGAGAGCTTTCTCTGTCTGAAATACCATGTTGTCAGCATCGTTTCTAGCGTCGATGGCTTCTTTTCTCTTCTTGTCGGCTGCCTCGAACTCTGCTGCCTCTTTGACAGCTTTGTCGATCTCCTCATCGGACATATTGGAGCCGGCGGTGATGGTGATATGCTGCTCTTTTCCTGTGCCCAAATCCTTAGCGGAAACATTTACAATACCGTTGGCGTCGATATCGAAGGTTACCTCGATCTGCGGAACACCTCTCATTGCGGGCGGGATTCCATCCAGACGGAACTGGCCCAGAGTCTTGTTGTCGCGGGCGAACTGTCTCTCACCCTGAACAACGTGGATATCTACTGCTGTCTGATTGTTCTCCGCTGTGGAGAAAATCTGGCTCTTCTTAGTCGGGATCGTCGTATTACGCTCGATCAGTCTTGTGGCAACACCGCCCATGGTCTCGATGGACAGGGACAGAGGTGTTACATCCAGAAGAAGGATATCACCGGCACCGGCATCGCCTGCCAGCTTGCCGCCCTGGATGGAAGCACCGATGGCCACACACTCATCCGGGTTGATTCCCTTGAAAGGCTCCTTGCCTGTCAGCTGTTTTACCTTATCCTGAACTGCCGGAATTCTTGTGGAACCGCCAACCAGCAGAACCTTGCTCAGCTCGCTGGCATTTAAGCCTGCATCCTTGAGGGCTGTGTTGACCGGAGTAACGGTTCTCTCCACCAGATGAGCAGTCAGCTCATTGAATTTCGCCCTGGTCAGGTTCATCTCAAAGTGCTTGGGTCCCTCTGCTGTGGCTGTGATGAAAGGAAGGTTGATGTTGGTTGTGGTTGCGGAGGAAAGCTCTTTCTTGGCCTTCTCTGCTGCTTCCTTTAATCTCTGCATAGCCATCTTGTCCTTGGACAGGTCCACGCCCTCTTTTGCTTTGAAGTCATCGATCATGTACTGGGTGATGACATTGTCGAAGTCATCGCCGCCAAGACGGTTGTCGCCGGCTGTAGATAATACTTCAATGACACCGTCACCGATCTCGATGATGGATACATCAAAAGTACCGCCGCCTAAATCGTAAACCATGATCCGCTGCTCTTTTTCATTGTCCAGGCCGTAGGAAAGAGCTGCTGCTGTGGGCTCATTGATGATACGCTTTACGTCAAGTCCCGCAATTTTGCCGGCATCCTTGGTGGCCTGTCTCTGGGCGTCGTTGAAGTAAGCAGGTACTGTGATGACCGCCTCTGTCACCTTCTCGCCAAGGTAGTTCTCTGCATCGGTCTTCATCTTCTGCAGGATCATGGCAGAAATCTCCTGGGGAGAATACTTCTTGCCATCAATGTTTACTCTATAGTCTGTTCCCATCTGTCTCTTAATGGAAGAGATGGTCTTATCTGCGTTGGTAACAGCCTGTCTCTTTGCGGGCTCTCCCACAACTCTCTCACCCGTCTTGGTAAATGCCACTACTGACGGTGTGGTTCTCATTCCTTCTGCGTTGGTAATTACTACCGGCTTTCCGCCTTCCATAACTGCTACACAGGAATTGGTTGTTCCTAAATCAATACCAATAATTTTACTCATGTCAGTTCCTCCTTATGATTCATCCGGGTATTCATGTGCTGACCCGGGATGCTGTTTTTCTTTTTTATAAATCTTTTACCTTATGAAAATGCTGTCTGTGAATGTCTTCCTGATTCGGCCGATCAATTGACGACCTTAACCATACT
>JBGUIF010000041.1:0-6404 GCA_045112755.1 Anaerobutyricum sp. | reverse complement strand
GTAGACCAATGAACAGTCAGACGGATATACCAATGAATCATCAGGAGAACCCGAAGGATTTGAAGAAGCAAAGTTTTTCTGTGCAATTTATCGTACAGGGGGCACTGATCGCCGCAATCTATGTGGTTCTTACCATAACCTTTGCCCCCATCTCTTTTAATGTTATGCAGATCAGAATCAGCGAAATTCTGACCATCCTGCCCTTCTTTACTCCGGCGGCAGTGCCCGGACTCTTCCTGGGCTGTCTGATTGGAAATCTGTTGGGTGGAGGCGTGATTTTGGATATTATTTTTGGCAGTCTGGCCACACTGATCGGAGCCTGGCTGGGATACTTGCTTCGATTTAACCGCTGGCTGGTACCCATCCCTTCGATCCTGTCCAATGCAGTGATCATTCCCCTGGTGCTCAAATATGGATATGGGATGAATCTCTCGTTACCCCTGATGGCAGCTTATGTTGCCTTGGGAGAATGGATCAGCTGCTTCGTTCTGGGTGAACTCTTTGCCACAGTATTGATTAAGCGCAGGGTTTTCACCTCGGAGGAAAACCTGTAAAGTCGAGATCTGTCAGCACAGAGAAAATGCTGCCCTAGTACGGATGTTTGTCCTTAAGGGATGGCGGGACTGACTTGAAAAAACGCTGTGGGTTCGATAAAATGATGATTGGAAATCAATGTATGAATGGTTATGGAACATACGATAAAGGCTCTTACAGTTATTTCTGTGGGATGCCGATGCCTGCAGAAAGGGATGGACATAAATGCAAAGAGGAAGAACAGAGGCCTTCAGCGACGGCGTAATTGCGATTATCATCACCATTATGGTGCTGCAGCTGACACCGCCGGCCGGTGACAGCCTGGGGAGTCTGAAGGGGCTGCTGCCGGGCTTTATCAGCTATGTGGTCAGCTTTATGTTCGTGGGTACTTTCTGGAACAATCATCACCATTTGTTCCAGGTTCTTGAGCGGGTTAACGGGAAAATATTGTGGTCGAATCTCCTGTTTCTTTTTACACTGTCCCTGATTCCAGTCAGCACAGACTGGGTCAGCAGGACTGGTTTTGCCCGCACTCCGGTGACTGTCTATCTCATTATCAATATGGCTGTGACTTTTTCTTATATTTTGCTGCAGTATATTATTGTTCATGCAGCAGATTGCGTGATCATAAAAAAGATTGTGGTGGAGAGCAAGAAAGAGGCAGCCACGGTTTTCCTGCAATTGGCAGCTCTGCTCACAGCCCTGTTTGCTCCCCGCCCTTTTTACTACCTGTTTCTTCCCTGCCTGATCGGGGTTGTCCTGCTTTGGCTGATCCCAGATCTCCGGATAGCAAGAGCCATCGATATGAAGGTTTGTGAGAGGGAAGACGACCTCTAAAAAACTATGCTGATTCTTTGAGAAAGGCACAAATTTATCGTTTTTTATGTACGGATATCTCCTATTTTATTGATATTTTTTTCGCATCATATTACACCGTTTTTGTTTATAATATAACTAATTATAGGATGCGAAAGAAGTGTTTTGAGTGTATATAGGGGAGGATGCAATGTACATTACAAAAGACATCAAATATGTCGGTGTCAATGATCATAATATAGACCTGTTTGAGGGCCAGTATAAAGTTCCCAACGGGATGGCTTATAACTCCTATGTCATCATTGATGAGAAGATAGCCATTATGGATACGGTCGATGTGAACTTCGGCACGGAATGGCTGATTAATATTGAGAAGGTTCTTAAAGGCAGGCAGCCGGACTATCTGATCGTCCAGCATATGGAGCCTGATCACTCTGCAAATATCGCAAACTTCATGGATGTCTATAAGGACACGAAGATTGTTTCCTCGGAGAAGGCCTTTGTCATGATGAAGAAGTTTTTCGGCACCAATTTTGCCAATCGGCAGGTTGTGATTGAGAACGGTTCGACGCTTCGCCTGGGTGCCCACACACTGGCTTTCGTGGAAGCCCCCATGGTGCACTGGCCGGAAGTGGTGGTTACCTATGATATCCTGGACAAGGTTCTTTTCTCCGCTGACGGTGTCGGTAAGTTCGGTGCCAACGATGTGGAGGAGGACTGGGCAGATGAAGCCCGCCGCTATTATATCGGTATTGTTGGTATGTACGGCAATTACGTGCAGGACCTTTTAAAGATTGCCGGATCTCTGGATATTCAGGTAATCTGTCCGCTGCACGGACCGGTTCTCCATGAGAATCTAGGCTACTATCTGTCCCTCTATGATAAGTGGTCTTCCTACACACCGGAAGAGGAGGGTATCGTCGTTGCCTACACTTCCGTGTACGGACATACCAAGGAGGCTGCCCTGGCACTCGCGGAGAAACTCAGGGCCAGGAAGGCGCCAAAGGTTGTTGTCTATGACCTGGCCAGGGATGATATGTCCGCGGCTGTCAGTGATGCTTTCCGCTACAGTAAGCTGGTTCTGGCTACCACAACCTACAATGGCAGTATATATCCTTTTATGCATGACTATATCCACAGACTGGTGGAGCATAAGTATCAGAAGAGGACTGTGGCCCTCATTGAAAATGGTTCCTGGGCGCCCCAGGCTTACAAGTTGATGAAGCAGATGCTGAGTCAATGTGAAAATATTACTTTCGCGGAGAATCATGTGCATATCCATTCAGCTCTTGATGAGAAGAATTACGAAGAGCTTGAGATGGTTTCCTATGAACTTTGCAAAGAGTACCTGGATGCGGCGGACAGCAGAGATGGAGCCGGCAGGACAGATCCGCTCTATACCAATGGATATGGGATTTATGTGGTGACTGCCAGAGACGGAGAGAAGGATGCCGGATGCACCTGCAATTCCGTAATGCGAAATGATGATGGACTCATGGAAGTGACCATCAATAAGATCAGTTACACCCATGATGTGATCCTGGCCACCAAAAAGCTGAATCTGGGACGGCTTACAGTGAATGCGCCTTATGACCTGCTCAGAACCTTTGGTCAAAAGACCGGCCGCAAGGTGGACAAGTTTGCCCAGTGGCCTGTGAAGAGAGCCGATAATGGTATCGCATATCTGGGCATTTATCTCAATGCCCTGGTGATGCTGGAAGTGACGGCCACAGAAGATCTGGGATCCTACACTAAGTTTATCTGTAAAGTGGTGGATTCCTGTACCATCTCTACGGATGAGACTTTGAACTACTCTTATTATCAGGAGAAGATCAAACCGGCCCCGGCAGAAGGAGAGGCAGACAAGCCGGCAGGCTATGTCTGTGAGATCTGCGGCTACATCTATGAGGATGATGAACTGCCTCCGGACTTTACCTGTCCGATCTGTAAGGCCCCGGCTTCTAAATTTAAACCATTATAAGCTTTATCAATGACAGATGAACTGAATAGACACGAAGATCGAATTAAAATCAAAGAAATAGAAAGAGGGCCGGCTGCACATTCGACAGCCGGCCCTCAGATTATTTAGTGACTGGTTAGGAAAAAGCGATTTACTTCCTGCACTCGCCCGCATGGGGGATATTGGTGTATTTGACGATATCCGGATTCAGAGTAATCAGATCATCGACGCTGAGATCATGAACAGAGGTATGCCCGGTGATTCGTGCGAACATGCGAAGCTCCTCTGTGGACACATTCAGGAAATTGGCCACTCTTTGGGCGGAAGCCTCCACATGAAAACGCTTGCGCAGTTCCGGATCCTGGGTTGCGATACCCACCGGACAGTTGCCGCTGCCGCAGATTCTGTACTGCTGGCAGGCTGCTGCGATCAGGGCGGCAGATGCGATGGCCACTGCATCTGCGCCCATGGCCAGAGCCTTGGCAAAATCAGAGGAGACACGGAGGCCGCCTGTGATTACCAGAGAGATATCCGAACCCACGGAATCCAGATATTTTCTCGCCCTGTGAAGGGCGAAGATGGTCGGGACGGTGGTGGACTCACGGAGGAAGTAGGGGCTGGAACCCGTGGCGCCGCCTCTGCCGTCCACGGTGATAAAGTCAGGGCCTGCAAATACGGCATACTCCATATCCCGCTCAATCCTGCCTGCGGAAATCTTGATGCCAATGGGTCTTCCGCCGGAACACTTCCGGAGCATATCTACCATATCCTTCAGGTCTTCCTTGGAATTGATTTCCGGGAACTTGCTGGGACTCTGGATGTCCTCACCCACATTTCTCCCCCGCAGTCTGGCAATCTGCTCTGTGACCTTTTCTCCCGGGAGATGGCCTCCCATGCCGGGCTTTGTGCCCTGGCCGATTTTGATCTCTATGGCGTCGGCGCTTCTCAGATTCTCGTCAGTTACACTGTATTTATTGGGAATGTATTCGAAAATATATTTGTAGGAATTCTCTCTCTCCGCCGGGAGGATTCCGCCTTCGCCGCTACACATGGCTGTCTTCGCCATGGCAGAACCTTTGGCGAGCGCCGTCTTGGCTTCCTCGGAAAGGGCCCCAAAGGACATATGAGAGATGTAAATCGGACTCTGCAGGATCATCGGCTTTTTGGCATGTCTGCCGATGACCGTGACTGTGTCCACCGGATCTCCGTCATTTAATGGCGGGGGATTCAGCTGGGCGCCCATAAAGAGGATATCATCCCAGCCGGGCATGGGCATCAGCGTACCCATGGCAGCATGGATGGAATGCCCGGAAACTGCGATTTCATGAATCTCACTCATATAGCGGGCTGTTGGATCTTCCCGGGCAAAGGCCGGATCATAGGCCAGATCCCCTTCTGTCATCTGTTTTGGAACCGGGCTGCCGCCTGCCGGTTCACCGGAAACCAGTGTAAATTTGGATATCGGCTGTTTGCATACCGGACATCCGTCTAATTCACTTAAGGGCTTTCCTTCTTTCTCTTCGTCGTATATGTATCCACAGATAGTACATGAATAAACAGCCATAAATACCTCCTTCAATCATGATGTGTTTTATCCTATAACTATAATACCATGATGATAAATATTTTCAGTCCATTTTTTATAGTATAACCTTTAAAAGCAAATGTTTTTGGGAATATTCGAGTCATGGTTTAAGAAAAAATGTTCCTGGAAAAGCAGGTCCTTTTTCTTGTAATTCTTTTTGGGATAGGTTATTATTTTTAACAGATTAAAGTAAAGATACAAATATGTTTTTATGTTTGTTTTTATGTTGGATAAAGCCAGAAAAAAACAGAATAAGTCAAAATTAGAAGGAGGTAATACCATGAAGCTTGGAATAATCGGAACCGGAAAGATTATCCATGAGGCCCTGCCGGCTATGGAGCCGATCAAAACGATTGAAAAGACAGCTATTTTTGCCCGCCCCCACAGTCGGGAGAAGGCAGAGAAGCTGGCAGCCCGTTTTGGCATCTCTGAGGTCTACACAGATTATGATGAGCTGCTGGCCAGGGCGGATATCGATTGTGTCTACATTGGTCTGGTCAACAGTGCCCATCATCCCTATGCAAGGGCAGCCCTGCTGGCAGGAAAACATGTGATTCTGGAGAAGCCTTTTACTTCCACAGTGGCAGAGGCGGAGGACCTGGCGGCTCTTGCCAGAGAGAAGGGACTATTCATCATGGAGGCGGTGACAGTACTTCACAGCGACCTCTTTGACAAGATGAAAGAATCTGTGAATAAGCTGGGACCCATAAAGCTGGCCCACGCCAACTACTCTCAGTACTCCAGCCGTTATGGCAGATATAAAGAGGGCAAAGTGGATCCGGCCTTTAATCCGGAACTCTCCGGGGGAGCCCTCTATGATATCAATCTTTACAATATCCAGTACCTGATTGCTTTGCTGGGAACACCTGATGAGGCTGCATATTTTCCCAATAAGGGGTTCAATGGCATTGATACTTCCGGCATATTGATCATGTCTTATCCGGAATTTACCGCAGCCTGCACCGGAGCCAAGGACTGCGATGGTCCATCCGGCATCAGTCTGCAGGGAGAAGAGGGCTATATGAGACTTGACGGTAAGCCCAATGTGCCCAATAATCTGTATCTTGAGTATATTGATCCTGATCATCCTGAGCTGGTGGAAAGTCCCTCAGGCGGCATGGACCGGGCCAAGCTGACCTTCAGCTATGAACCCGGACCAGTTCACCACCGTATGACCAGGGAGTTCGAAGATTTCGCCAGGATTGTGGACTCTGGGGATGCAAAGGAAGCGGAGGCCTGTCTTTGCCAGTCCCTTAATGTGATGCGGGTTCTCGAGAAGGCCAGAAAAGGGGCAGGAATTCATTTCGGTGTGGACCAGGATTGATATAATTGTTCCCGGAATAGTATGCATTGTGTCGGATGGGGGTGAATATGATTTCTCTCAGCCGATGAAAATGTATTTACCTCAGCCGATAAAAATGTATTTGCATTTTCCTGCTTTTCAAAGTAAGATAGGGAATACAAACTTAAAAATTAGTATGATGGAAGAGGGGCACAGCCCCGCATGAG
>JBGUIF010000040.1:0-9769 GCA_045112755.1 Anaerobutyricum sp. | reverse complement strand
ATGACGCCGCCGATGGTGTAGATAATACCTCCCGTCAAAAGCCATGCAAAAGCAGCTTTGGGCAATGTGTCCACCAGAGGGCCGAAGACAAAAATGCAGGCCCACCCCATGGCAATGTAGATCAGGGAACTTACCCAGTGAGGGCAGTTGATAAAATATATCTTCAGAACGATGCCCAGAATAGCTGCACTCCATATAAAGATCAGCAGGGGGATCCCCTTGGAAGCTTCGAGAGCCAGAAGACATACCGGCGTGTAGGACCCCGCAATCAACACAAAGATCATGGAGTGGTCAATCCGGCGTAGAACCAGGTTTATCTTTTGAGAAATATTCAGTGAATGATAGACAGTACTGGCTGTGTAGAGCATGATCATGCTGCTGATAAAGATGATCATGGCGGTTACAGCCAGGAAACTGCCTGTCAGAAAGGCTTTATGAAGTAAAGGGAAGGAACAGAGAAAGGCTCCTGCTGCCCCGATAAAATGTGTGATAGCACTGCCCGGATCTTTTAGTTTCATCATGGTAACAACTCCTTTCCGGTTTTGTGATCATATCAATACTATTACATGTAGTTTTAAAAACTACTTTACACGGTTTAATATAACACTTATTTTTCTCCGGTGCAAGTTTTTTTTGGAAACACCTGCATTGGAAGGATTTAAGAAGAAAAGGACAGATTCTTTTGATAGCAAAGTCATGGATCGTTTCGGTGGGAGGTGCTGTATGCGGATCGGACTGGCCCAGATGGATATCAGCTGGGAAGATGTTGAAAAAAATATGGTGAAGGCAGAAAGCTTTTTTTTTAGAGGAAAAAAACAGAAGCTGGATATTCTTGTGTTTCCTGAAATGACATTGACTGGATTTTCCATGAATGCAAACTGTGTCGGACAGAACTGGCAGGTTCAGGTGGAATTTTTTAAACGAATGAGCAGAGAGTACGGGATTGCTGTTGTTTTTGGCTATATCATGCCTGTGCCGGACCATGAACTGGAACTGCATCCGGATTGGAATCACTACCATAACAGACTTGGCATAGCGGTGGACGGCCGGCTCCGGCTCAGCTATGCGAAGATTCATCCCTTTTCCTACGGACTGGAGGCAGGGACCTACCAGGGCGGTGAGCGGATTGAGACCATGGACTGGCAGGGGGTGGGACTTGGTGCCCTGATCTGCTATGATCTTCGATTCCCGGAGGTCTTTCAGATCTGCTCGGCCAGCAGTGAGGTCATCTTTGTCATCTCCAACTGGCCGGCAGGCCGGGTGGACCAGATGGACAGGCTGCTGTCAGCCAGAGCCATAGAGAACCAGGTATACATCGTCGGAGTAAACCGGGTAGGACAGGGAGATGGCCTGATCTATAATGGCCATTCTGCTGTCTATGGCCCGGATGGCAGCCGGCTGACTCAGATGACAGAGAAAGAGGGGCTGATCATCGGACAGATTGACCTGGAGCTTCTTCGGCGTCTGCGAAGAGAATTTCCCATGAAAGCTGACAGGAGAGAAGATCTTTATATCAGGCTGTGGGAGGACCGCCTTCACAGTCCTGAAAAAAAGTAAATAAGCAAAACGGAAAGACTCTTAATAGAAAGACTCTTAGAAGGATTCTTAATAGAATAACTCTGAAAGGAAAATACATGCATGAATGATTTGAAATTTACCAACCTCGACGTTAAGCCGGAGATTTTAAAAGCAGTGGCCTATATGGGGTTTGAGGAAATGACACCCATACAGGTCAGAGCAATTCCGACAGCCCTGGAAGGCCGTGACCTGGTGGGTCAGGCACAGACAGGAACAGGGAAGACAGCTGCTTTTGGAATACCCATTCTTGAGCGGATCAACCCGAAGCTCAGAAGGCCTCAGGCTATCGTCCTTTGTCCCACCAGGGAGCTGGCAATCCAGGTTGCGGGAGAGATACGCCGACTGGCAAAATATATGCCCTCAGTCAAAGTTCTTCCCATCTATGGCGGTCAGGAGATCTCCAAACAGATCCGGTCTCTGAAGGCCGGCGTTCAGATTATCATAGGAACGCCGGGCCGTGTGATGGATCATATGAGAAGAAAGACCGTCAAATTTGATGATATCAGGATGGTTGTCCTGGATGAGGCAGACGAGATGCTGGATATGGGATTCCGGGAAGATATTGAGATCATTCTTTCTGACATTTCCTCAGAAAGACAGACCATGCTGTTCTCGGCGACCATGCCCCGCCCGATCCTGGAACTGGCCGGCAGATATCAGAAGGACCCGCAGATGATTCGGGTGGTTCGCAAAGAACTGACAGTGCCCAGCATCGAACAGTACTATTTTGAGGTGCGGCCGAAAAATAAGAGTGAAGTCCTGTCCAGACTTCTGGATATTTATGATCCCGGCTTGTCCATCGTGTTCTGCAACACAAAAAAGGGCGTCGATGAACTGGTGGCGGATCTCAAAGGAAGAGGTTATTTCGCGGAAGGGCTTCACGGGGATATGAAGCAGACCATGAGAGACAGGGTCATGCAGAGGTTCCGGAACGGCCATACGGATATTCTTGTGGCAACAGATGTGGCGGCCCGGGGCATCGACGTGGACGATGTGGATGCAGTGTTCAATTATGACCTTCCCCAGGATGAAGAATATTATGTACACCGGATTGGCAGAACAGGCCGGGCCGGGAAATTGGGGATGGCTTTCAGCTTTGTGGTGGGCCGGGAGGTCTACAAACTGAAAGATATTCGCCGCTACTGCAAGGCCAGAATCAAATCTCAGCCCATTCCTTCCCTCAACGATGTGACGGAGACCAGAGTCAGGAAACTGTTTGACAGGCTGGACGGAGTGATTCAGGATCAGAATCTCAACCGTTATATCGACATGGTGGAAAAGGTGCTGGATGAGAGAGATTATACTTCCATGGATGTGGCTGCGGCACTTCTCTATGAATATATCGGAACCGGAGGTTCAGAATCCGGTGGAATTCCGGACGGCCTTTCTCATAAGGCAGGCAGGGACGCCTTGTTTGGAGATACCGGAGCCGGTGAGGAAGGGATGGTCAGGCTCTTCATCAACATTGGAAAGAGACAGGGCATCCGGCCCGGCGATATTCTTGGCGCCATTGCCGGGGAGAGCGGGATTCCGGGCAAGCTGGTGGGAGCCATTGATATGTATGATAAATATACCTTTGTTGAGGTTCCGGCCGATGTGGCTGCGGAAGTGCTCGAAGCGATGAAACAGGCGAAAATAAAAGGAAAAGTTATTAATGTAGAACCTGCGAACCGCAAATAAATATGTTATAATAACGACTATGGATAAAAGGAAAGATCTGATGTCCGGATTGTGCCGGGCTGAAAAAAACCAATTATATATCTATCATACCATGCCGGTCCTGAATATTCAGGCGCTCTTCTCTGACGGAAGCAGCAACTATGTAAAGCCTCTGGAGCCCGGTGAGGGAGAGCAGGTGACGGTCCGTTTCCGGACTGCCAGAAATAATGCGGAGCATGTTTTTCTCTGTGTCGATGATGAGCGCATTGAGATGGAGAATGCCGGCAGCACTGAGTGGTTTGATTTCTACGAAGGAACATTTACCATTGGGAAGAAGACTGCGTCCTACTATTTTGAGGTGAATTCCGGGGAGACCAGGTGCTGCTATAATCAAAAAGGGCCCTGCCGCGATGCGGACCCGGAGTTCCATTTCCGGATCACACCGGACTTCTCTACGCCTGACTGGGCCAAGGGAGCCGTCTTCTACCAGATTTACGTGGACCGCTTTGCCAATGGCGACTCATCCAATGATGTCCTGGACTGTGAGTACAGCTACATAGACCAGCCTGTCCACAAGGTCGCAGACTGGTCCAAGTTGCCGGATGAGATGGATGTGCGCAATTTCTACGGAGGAGATCTTCAGGGAGTGCTGGACCATCTGGACTATCTGAAGGACCTTGGGGTTGACGTGATATACCTGAATCCCATCTTTGTATCTCCCTCCAACCACAAATATGACATTCAGGATTATGACTATATTGATCCTCATTTCGGAAAGATCGTCGTGGACGATGGGAACCTGCTCCCGGATCAGGGAGGAGAAAATATGAACGCCTCAAGATATATCCGGCGGGTCACTGACCGGAGAAATCTGGAGGCTTCCAACAAGTTTTTTGTAAAATTTGTCAAGGAGGTTCATCGGCGGGGAATGAAGGTGATCCTGGACGGGGTCTTCAATCACTGCGGGTCCTTTAATAAATGGATGGATGCGGAGAGAATCTATGAGGGACAGCCCGGCTATGAGAAGGGAGCCTATATTGACCGCAACAGCCCCTTCAGGGATTTCTTTAAGTTTTACGACCTGAATGCCTGGCCCTACAATGGAGAGTATGATGGCTGGTGGGGGCACAAGACACTGCCAAAGCTCAATTATGAGAAGTCCAGACGACTGCGGACCTACATTATGCATATCGGCAAAAAGTGGGTATCGCCGCCTTACAATGCTGACGGATGGCGGCTTGACGTTGCTGCGGATCTGGGACAGAGCGAAGAGTTTAATCACAGATTCTGGAGGGATTTCCGGAAGGCAGTTAAAGATGCCAATCCGGAAGCAATTATCCTGGCGGAGCACTATGGGGATCCTTCCTCCTGGCTGGCCGGAGACCAATGGGACACCGTGATGAATTACAGCGCTTTCATGGAACCTGTCACCTGGTTTCTGACCGGGATGGAGAAGCACAGTGACGAAAAAAGGCCGGATCTTCTGGCCAACAGCCAGGCTTTTCGCGACGCCATGAATTATCACATGTCCAAATTTCAGTACCCCTCTCTGCTGACTGCCATGAATGAGTTGTCCAACCATGACCATTCCCGGTTTTTAACCAGGACCAACATGACTGTGGGCAGGACAGGTTCCCTTGGAGCAAAGGCAGCGGATGAGAATACCAATATGGGAATCATGCGGAATGGTGTGATTATTCAGATGACATGGCCGGGAGCACCGACCCTCTATTACGGTGACGAGGCAGGCCTGACGGGGTGGACAGATCCGGATAACCGGCGCACTTACCCCTGGGGTCATGAGGATCAGGAACTGATCAGTTATCATCGCGATATTATTGCCATCCACAAAAGGGAGCCTGCGCTCATGCATGGGTCCCTTCAGATGCTGGAAGCGCCGGAGGGAGTTCTGGCCTATGGGCGTTTTACGGATGAGGAGAAGGTGCTGATTCTGATTAATGGAGGCAATGAGGCTCAACTGGTCAATGTCCCCGTCTGGGAGATCGGCGTCGGAGAAAATGAGATAATGGAGCAGATCCTCTTTAATGACGAGAATGGCTACAGTCTGGAAAAGAGGACATTTCCGGTCAACAATGGACTCCTGGAGCTGGCGATTCCCGGCATCAGCGGCGTCATTCTCAAAGCAGCCCTCCATCCTGAAGAACAGGAAGCTTGAGGATAAGGTTTTTATAAGAGGCCCATGGGACACAGAGGAATATCGGTGAAAATAGTCCTTGATTTTTTGTGGGATATCTTATATAATAAGCAACTGTCAGGTGCTGATGACACCTGCATATGGGTGGATTCCCGAGTGGCCAAAGGGGGCAGACTGTAAATCTGTTGCAAATTGCTTCGGTGGTTCGAATCCACCTCCGCCCATTGATGTTTTGAGTATGGCAGCCTTTTCAGGCTGCCTTCTTTTATTTTGTATATTGTCCGGCAAAAGATCTTCAGTTTTTTGGGGCAATGTTCTTTTATTGTAACAGGTTTGTATTATAATGATGTCTTATCTTGGTCACAGGGTCAAAAATTTATCGTCGACTTTTGTTGAAAAAAAACAGAGTTGAGGCTATTATATAGATAGAGTATTATGAATTCTGAAGAAGTATGTCCATCTATCCTGTCGTCTCCAGGACATGGCAGGATGCAGGACACTTAGGAAGAATGACTGAATAATAATGTATAGTTATTTGGAGTTGGGAGGTACTATAGGTTATGCTTACAAAAATGATTGAGACATTAAAGAAGAATCCCCGCACAATCGTATATACAGAGGGAACAGACAACAGGATTCTTGAATCTGCTTCCAGACTTACCAGCGAAGGTATTCTTGGCGTAATCCTTCTTGGTAATGTGGACGAGGTAAAGGCTGCTGCCAAAGCTGGCAACTATAATATCGATGCCTGCCAGATTATTGATCCTGTGGGTTATCCTGAGATGGATATGCTTGTGGATGAGATGGTGAAGCTGCGCAAGGGCAAAATGACAGAGGAGAAGGTCAGAGCAGCCCTTACCAAGAGCAATTATTTCGGCACCATGCTCGTTAAGGTGGGCAAGGGTGACTGCCTCCTGGGCGGCGCTACTTATTCCACGGCCGACACAGTTCGTCCGGCACTTCAGCTGATCAAGACCAAGCCCGGCAACAAGATTGTCAGTTCCAGTTTCGTGCTTGTCCGCGGCGATGAGAGATATCTGTTCAGTGACTGTGCCATCAATATTGATCCTTCCGAGGATGATCTGGTGGAGATCGCCATTGAGTCTGCCAAGACAGCAAAGATCTTCGGGGTAGATCCGAAGGTAGCTATGCTTTCCTACTCCACACTGGGATCCGGAAAGGGACCGAGTGTGACGAAGGTTGCCAACGCTACAGCTAAGATTAAGGAGATTGCTCCTGATCTGGCAGTGGAAGGCGAGATTCAGTTTGATGCTTCCGTTGCTCCTGAGGTTGCCAACATTAAGGCTCCGGGATCACCGGTGGCAGGCCAGGCAAACGTATTTGTCTTCCCGGATATTAACGCCGGAAACATTGGTTACAAGATTGCTTCACGGTTTGGTGGATTCGAGGCAGTAGGTCCTGTTCTTCAGGGTCTGAATGCTCCGATCAATGACCTGAGCCGCGGCTGTACAGCAGACGAAGTATACAAGATGTCCATAGTAACAGCAGCACTCAGTGTTCCGGAGGATGCGGTTTCTGAGACAGATCTTGAGACAATTGTAAGAACAGTAATTGCAGCCATGAAGGCAACAGGCCAGATCTAATATTTGAACATTCTGCGTATTGGGCTGTCGTTGAGGGAAAAACTCGGCGGCGGCCTTTTCTTCTATACCCATCTTTTGTTCTGTGACGAATGAAGGAGGGTCCGTGCAATAGCGGGGTGATGAAATGCTAGACTTCAGGGAAGAATATCTCAGAAAGCTGCGTACTCCCCAGGAAGCGGTCCAGGTTGTAAAAAGCGGAGATTGGCTGGACTATACCAGTTCTTTGGGGATGCCGGTGCTCCTGGATCAGGCTCTGGCAGCCAGAAGAGACGAATTGTTTGATGTGAAGATTCGCGGCAATCTGATTGACGGACCAATCCATGTGGTGGAGTGTGATTCCAGCCAGGAACATTTCATTTATCATTCCTGGCATTGTTCTACTTATGAAAGATGGCTCTGTGACCGAGGCCTGTGTTTTTATATCCCTATGGTCTTTCATAACAATGCAGCATACTATGAATATTTTCTGAAAGTGAATGTTGCCATGGTCTGCGTGACCCCCATGGACCGACACGGCTTTTTTAATTTTTCTGTCAATACCGGAGTTGCAGGACCGATTCTGGAGAGAGCCGATATCGTCATTGTGGAGGTCAATGAAAATATGCCCACAGTCCACGGAGGCTACGGAGAATGTATCCATATTTCGGATGTGGATTATGTCGTGGAAGGTGAGCATGCGCCTCTGAAACCCCGTGCCATGATGAAGCCCTCAGAGAGAGACCGGAAAATCGCGGAGATGATTCTGCCCAGCCTTAAGGATGGTGCTACCCTTCAGCTTGGCATCGGTAATGTTCCCGACGCGGTGGGACAGCTCATTGCCCAGTCTGATCTGAAGGATTTGGGTATGCATACGGAATTATGTACCGATGCCTATCTCCATATATATAATGCCGGCAAGCTGACCAACAAAAAGAAGACTCTGGACAGAGGGAAAGGGGTCTATGGTGTTGCCATAGGCAGTCAGGAACTCTATGAGTGGGTGGATGATAATCATGGCCTTGCGGCCTATCCTCTGGAATATGTCAACAGACCTTATGTCATCGCTCAGATAGATGACATGGTTTCCATTAACGCCTGCGTGGCTGTAGATCTTTATGGGCAGGTTTCATCGGAGAGTTTCGGATCCAGGCAGATCAGTGGAACCGGCGGGCAGTTGGATTTCCTGATCGGCGCTTCGGCTTCGAAGGGAGGGAAGGCCTTTTTATGTATGCATTCCACCTATATGGACCGGGAAGGCAATCTGCATTCCAGAGTGCTGCCTCAGTTTAATGGGGATATTATCACTTCCCCCAGGAGTCAGGTTTATTTTCTGGTTACGGAATTCGGAGTAATTAATCTGGAGGGAAGATCCACCTGGGAGCGGGCAGAGGCTCTGGTGTCCATAGCACATCCTGATTTTCGGGATGATCTGATTCGGGAGGCGGAGAAAAGGAAGATCTGGAGGCAATCCAATAAAAGATAAAAATCAGGGATGAGTTTGTGCTCGTCCCATCCTGCATACAAAAAACCGACAGCGACTGCTGTCGGTTTTCTGCTTAAGAAAGGAGAAGTATGAATCTATTATCATCGAATATATCTGTTTCAGATTACTCCTCAACAGATCTGGGAAAAGCATTTAATAATGAGAGTATCTCTCTTCGACATATTCAGAATAGTGGGTATATGTGTCCAAATTATGAACATACTCTGAGAGTAAGAAACCATTAAGAAATGAAAGAAGGGTGAAAGGAATAGAAAAAACAAATGAACAGATGTCAAAATTAAAGTTCTAATTGCGATAATTAAAAAAATTTATTTTTTGGGGGTATGATATAATTTTAAAAATGGGAAATTGTTCTGTCTTTTGATTATGAGATCAGGATAGATTCACGAGGAGAGTGCGTTATGAATATTGGAATTTTAGAATATGACGAGAAAATAGCGTATCAGCTTGAAGAAATCGCCCGAGAGCAATGTCCCCATGGTCAGGTAAAGGTATGGACCAACAGCCTGGCACTGAAGGAAGAGATTAAAGAAGGTGTGGTCTACAAGATCCTGATCCTTTCTTTAGAACAGAATCCGAATGATATCATTGATTATGCAGTGCGTCTTCAGGATCTCTATCCTGACGTCAAACTGATTTATACATCACAGCTGGATCCTGTCATGTTTGAAGTTTATCGGTCTGTTCCCACTTACATCCTATCCAAACCACTGCAGCAGGATCATGTGAAAGCCTCCCTCAAAAGGGCGCTGCAGGAACTCAGTTTATCCAGAGATAAAAACTTTACGATTATCAATAAACAGGGAATCTTCACGGTTCCTTATAAAAAGATCTACTATGTCGAGAGCGATAAGCGCAAGCTGAATATTTATGGGGAAGACGGACTGATTAAATCGATCAACTTAAAAATTTCTGATTTTCTGAAGTTTGAGCATGGTAAATATTTTCTTCAGTGTCATAAAAGCTATGCTGTGAATCTCATGCATATTTCCCAGATGGAGAAATATGAGATTATTATGGAGAACGGGATGGAACTTCCCGTCAGCCAGTCCCGATATATGGAGACAAAATCAGGGTATGTCAATTACCTGGAAAATGAATGACCACAAAACTTGATTACCGGGGATTCCCCGGAGGACAAGAACTGTCGTGGGGCAGGGCCGGACCGAGAAATAAAAGATCGGTCCTGCCCCACGACAGTTCTTTTGTATTATAGACTAACTATTAAAAGTCAAGCCTGAATTGAAGAAATTTGATCAGGCAGAAAGCACCTTAAAAACCGCATGACAA
>JBGUIF010000039.1:0-26945 GCA_045112755.1 Anaerobutyricum sp. | reverse complement strand
TCTTTTGGTCTTTGGTTCGGAATAGTGTAGTGCTGGCGGTCTATCTCTTGTTTTCGGTTGCTTGCTTCCTTACCGTACATGAGCATTCCTCTCATGATTGAAATCACGAGAATCCTGCGTCAGAGATTGAACTTCAGGGCCCTGTACCTGTTGAGGCAGGCCATCATCTCTTCCTTTCTGGGCAGAGCCGGCTGTCCTGCAGGATAGTTTCGGGGAATCAGTGCCATAAACCCATCCCTGTCAATCTTTTGGTAAATGCGGTCCGCCAGTGCTTTGAAATCCTCTGCTTCTTTCTGACTGGAACAAACATAGGCAGTCAGATAGGTCAGACCGACGGTCTGCTCGGGCTCGGTCAGCTGTTCAAGGTATCTCACATCAATCAGGTCCCGGTCAATAATCACAGAATCCGTGCCGGAGGCCTTACATTTCATCCTTCCTGTCCTGACCGGCAGCAGCTGCCTGCTCTTCTTCAGGTCCTCCGTCTCACCTGCAGGATACTGGTTTGAAAGGCCCTCTTTTTCTATAATTTCCCTGGCGGCGGCTGTCACATTTTTTACGTGATAGTGATCCAGCTGCAGTACCAGGTCCGCCACAGACAGATAATCCCCCGAACTGCCCACCACAAGGATAAAGGAGACCCCTTTCCTCTCCCAGAGAGTGCGGATCCTTCTAAGCAAGGTACAGATGGGCTCCTTGTCATCAGAGACCAGTTTCGCCATCACCTTATCTCGAATCATAAAATTGGTGGCAGAAGTGTCCTCATCCAGGAGCAGCAGTCGGGATCCGGTCTCCAGGGCCTCCATCAGGTTTGCCGCCTGCGAAGTGCTGCCACTGGCATTTTCTGTAGTGAAATCCCTGGTATCCTGCCCATTGGGCAAATGATTGATGAAGAGGGAGATATCTGTGTGATTGACACTCCTTCCATCCTCGGCCCGGATTTTGAAAGCATATTCTCTGGTCAGAACATACTCTCTGCCATCTCCCCTGATATGATTATACACCCCTTGTTCCAGCGCTTTCAGAAGCGTGGATTTTCCGTGATATCCTCCCCCCGCAATCACCGTGATCCCCTCAGGGATTCCCATTCCTGTGATGGGTTGTCCGTGGGGCAGGGAAATTTCTACCCTTAAATCTTCCGGGGAAGAGAAAGGAATGGCTTCTTTCATAGGCCTGTCAGAGATCCCGCTTTCCCTGGGTAATATGGCTCCGTCGGCAACGAAAGCTGTCAGTCCCCGTCTCTCTAATTCCTCCCGGATGAAGGCCTGATTATCTGAGAGCTTAATGGCATCCGACAGTCTCTTTTTTGCCTCCTCACTCCATCGGCCATAAACAAAAGTCCCTGTGACCAGTTTAGGCAGCAGATGAAAGACCAGGTCTGTCATCTCCCGGCCCAGGATCGTCCTGCCTCTGGCCGGCAGACCCATCTCAAATCGAATCTCCAGCCTGTCCTTTTGAAACAGGACAGCGATTCTTTCCTGAATAGTCTGGCCCGTCCGGCAGCAGCTGATCCTGCCGCTCTTTCCGGAGCCCATCCTGCCAGTATCAAGACTCCTGAGATTCTTCTGAAACTGTCTTAATACCATGTCTTCCAGGGCCAGCTTTCTGTGTTTGCTCTGTCTGTATTCCCCGGGAAAACCGTGGTCAGCCGCAGTCAGCTCCAGTCTGAGTCTGGAAGGTGATGCAAAGGGATCTCCCTGCACATGGTCAAAATGTAGTATATAATTTCTAAACTGATAGGAGCCGGCCAGATTCTTGTACATGCCGTAGCTCTTATGGTCAATTCCTGTTATGGATCGTCTGAGATCCTCTCCTGTCTTCATGATTCTGCCTTTCTCTTTTCAGGGCCGGGGCATCCGTCAGCTTCGTCCTGATAAATCACCATGAACTACGCAATGTCGAAGACTTATTCCTGCCCCGGATTGCTCTCACCGGTCGGCCAGTTTATAAAAGAAATACTTATATCCTGCCAGATATCCTTCCTCCAGCCTGGTCTGACTGATCCAGTCTCCATAAGGAGAATCCTCCCTCTTGGGCAGGCAGTTGGAATCCAGCAGTAAAAACTTGTTTTTTTTCTTATCATAGGCGGAGATACAGACGTAATGTCCCGGCACATGGGCCACAGCCACGTCCCCCGCCAGCAGTTTTTTCTTCAATGTTTTAATCTTTTCGCCGGAGCCGTCCCAGGCAAAACCGTACTTTTCTCCATAGGCCTGTGCCGCCGCCTTAAAGATTCCCTCTTCTGTGCCGCTGCCCTCAATTCTGTACCCTTGATCCACGGCAAAATCTGCCAGTTCCATCACATCCATGTAGTGGCCTGTCAAAGCATAAACTGCATTGACAGGAGCAAGGATTCCGCATCCTGCTGTCCCCATACATCCTTCACTGCCGTAGGGGTTATAGCACCACTGGGGATCATACTGGGTGAGCACAAAAGGATTACCCGTATCCTGCACTTTCGAGGACGCCGAGATTCGCCACAGGATAGCCTGACTCCTTTCCGGAGTAAGGAGCAGCTGTTTTTTCTCATTCTCATACAGATAGCTGCCGCTCAGACAACTTTGGATGGTGTAGGCAGAGTTCTTTCTTCTCAGGAAAAAGACCGACCCTTCCTCAGGCTCATTGGCAAAGCTCACTTCGAAGTCTGTTCCTCTGGAAGAAGGACGGACTGTGAGATACACCCCATTTTCCATATCCTTCAGATAATATTTATCATTTTCCAGAAAAGAGGCCTGGAAGCGATAGTTTGTCCCGGAAGCCCCGATGTCTGTTCCGTATCCACAGCGGAATGAATAACTTCCATCGGCAAGGATCTTCTTGGGTCTTCCATCATAGTGAAGGGTGTTGGCCCAGGAATCTCCTTTGATCCAGCCAATCCTGTAGTAATCTCCGCAATCATAGATCACCTGACGGGCATCCCCCCGCCGGCTGACGGAGATGACCCCGGTATATTTCCCCATTTTTCCCTGTTTTTCTTTGCAGGAGGGGCTGGTGTAGGCCGTCATCCTGGCCCGCACCGTAGCGTAGACATGGTCATACTCAGGATTCAGCACAAAAGCGGCGATATCAAACCATCCTCTTCCTGTTTTTTCCCCGGACTGGTAAATGCCGTAGATACTGCCATCCTTAACTCTCATTCCTCTGATGACGAGACCGCTTCCGTCAAGACTGTCTTTTTTCTTTTTCCTGGCGTAATCCTTATAAACCGTCACAGGACCATCAACTATGGCGTCGGCTATGACCTCTTTTTGTTCCATATCATAGGGAAATGCTGCCAGAACCTCCGTTTTCAGTCCCCAGACAGACGACAGCAGAAACAAAGTCATAAAAACATAATAAAATACCGTTTTTTTATCTTTTATTCTCTTCATGTCAGGCCCCCTTAAACCACACTTTTCCTTTTCTTGTTTCATTTTCCCTCTTCATTGATCACCCATGGATCACCTGTTTAAATCTGCCTGCTTTGTTCTCTTCTTTTATCTTCTCTGGTCTCCTCAGATCTCCTCTAAAAAGAAGGAGAAAATTCCCTTGAAATTTCCTCCTTCTGTCATATCTCCTATAATGATGACCTTCTCCCGCTGGTCAGCTGGTTCCGGGAAAATGTCTGTCCTGCTCTCCCCTAATGAATGGCTGTGCCTTCCGGAACACTGTCATCCACAAAGATGACTTTGCAGCCACAATCATCGTGGGTTGCCGCCAGGAGCATGCCATTGCTGGCTGTCCCTGCAAACTTGGCCGGCTTTAAATTGGCAAGAACAATAATCTTCCTGCCGACCAGCTCCTCCGGTTTGTACTCGTCGCGGATGGAGGAGACGATCACTCTCTGGCCAAGGCCGTCAAACAAGGTGAGTTTAAGCAGGTTGCGGGCCTTCTTTACCACCTCGCACTCTACGATCTTACACACTCTCATGTCCAGGCGGTCGAAGGCATCCATGTCAATCTCATCTTTGATGGGTGCCACTGCTTTCTTCCTGGCTTCTTCCTCCTCGGCCGCCTTCAGAGCCGCTTCCCTGGCCGCTGCCTCTTCAGCTGCCTTTCTCTCTGCCTCAGCCTTGGCCTCGGCAGCGAGTCTGACTTCCTCCTCCGTCTGAGGTGTGGAAAAATCAAGAAGCTTCAGATATCTCTGAGGATCTACCGCATAGAGGAAGAGGTAAAGTCTGGGTCCTGCCGACTTACCGATCATCAGCTGGTAAGCATCCTTGAAGAACTGTGCCTGAACTGCCTTCTTATTCGCTTCATCGAAATCAGGGTCTGCCTCCTTCGGAATAGCATATATATAGGTGTTCAGTTCTTCGAGATCATAGTCTCCCCTGGCAATATAGTCATGGAGCAGGGCAATCTCCTTTTTGGCAACATCACTGAGCTGGTTGTAGTATTCCCAGTTCCTGTATCCCAGGAGGGTGTTCATATTCTCCGGAGAGCAGACCTCCAGCCAATACCTGGCCAGGTCCAGTCTTTCCAGGAACTCTTCTTTTTTGTAGGGGGTTCCGATCTTCTCGAAAACCACCTCCAGCATATCGGCGTTGAAATCCACCACAGAGCCGAAATTCACAATCTGCTGCATGGGTACCGGGTAGATGGTCCTGCCCTCGATCAGGCAGTTGTACATAATATCCTGGATATTCTGAAGATTCTTGCCCTTGCCGGCCTGATAGATCTTCAGCATCTTATCGAACTCAAAATACTGGCGGAGAATCTCGTCATCAAAGCAGAAATCGAAGGCCTTGTTAGGCTCGGCTCTGGCATAGAGCCAGAGGATCACTTCCGGCTGATAGATCTTCAGCAATGTCTCGGGGGTGAGATTCAGGCCTGTGGAGCCGGACATCTTGCCGGTGGTTCCTTTGATGCCGATGAACTCATAACCCTTAAACAGGGGCGCCTGGATGCCGAAAATCTTTTTGGCAATAATCTTACTGGTATCGTAGCTTCCACCCGGGCTGGCGTGATCTTTTCCGCCCGGCTCAAAGTCTACGCCCTCATACATCCAGCGCATGGGCCAGTCCACTTTCCAGGCCAGCTTGCAGTTGAAATCCTTTCTGAAATCCCAGTGGCCGCTGTGGCCGCACTTACAGGTATACTCACAGCTGGCGCCATCCTCGGAGCAGGATGTGATCGTCGTCTCATCCTTTCCGCAGACCGGACAGTAAATGCTGACCGGATAGTAGGCCTCGCGCTCTTCCTCGGTGGCCACCTGCTGGCGGAACTTATCGAGGATGTCAAAAATCTCTTTTCTCTTCTGCATGGCAGTAATCACATGTTCCGCGTACTTGCCGGACCGGTAATACTCACTCTGCCTGCGGTAATCCATCTCGATGCCGAATCTTTTGACTGACTTCTCGAACTCTTTCTCAAAATGCTCTGCGTAGGAACCGCAGCAGCCGAAGGGATCCTTTACGTCCACATAGGGTTTGCCGATCTCCTCCTCAAGTTCAGGAGCAATTTCTTTCACATTCACAGGCACCTTCCTGAAACGATCGAACTCATCCCAGGAAAACAGAAGACGTGCTTTTTTACCCTGTTTGACCAAAGCCTTATATACAAAATAACTTGTGGCAATATCCCGGAAATTACCGATGTGAATCGAGCCGGACGGGCTGATTCCCGCGGCACAGACATACTCTTCCTTATCCGGAGATCTCCTGATAATATCCTTCGCAATCTTCTCGGACCAATGCATGTGTTATATCCTCCTGACGAAAAATTTATATTATAAAAACAATTTATTAGCATTGACAGTAGAAAAAACGATACAAATCGTAAGAAACCACAGTCAATAAATAATTATAGCAAATGCAGGAATTCTTTGCAAGAAATTATCCTTCATGAAATAAAAGAGTAAACTCCGCCCTGGCACTGTCACCAGATGGAATTTACTCTTACATGATATTTATTCCAATGAATTCAGCAATATGTAAAGGAGACTGTACAGCTGGGCGGCTTCCTTCTCTTCCAAAGTCATGCAGCTGCCCACCTGCCCCGGTATCTCCTCCACCTGCGTCCGGAAAGCCTTTCCCGAATCAGTCAGATAAACCATGACGATCCTCTCGTCATCTTTGCTTCTCTCTCTGCGGATATAGCCGGCCTTCTCCAGCTTTTTAAGCAGGGGCGTCACTGTCCCGTTGTCCAGGTAGAGCCTTTTACACAGATCTCCCACCGTGATGCCATCCTGCTCCCACAGAACCAGAAAAACAATATACTGGGTGTAGGTGATCCCCAGCTTCTTTAAGAAAGGCGTGTACAGATTCGTGATCTTCCTGGCACAGGCATAAAGGGGAAAGCACAGCTGCCGCTCAAGAAGAAGATCCTGATCCGACACGCTGCCAAAGGTCTTTTTATTGTCCGTATCTTTATTGTTCATCTTTTTACTCTCTCTCGGCCGCTTCTCTTTCTGCCTTCTCTCTCTGCCTTTTCCTTTTTGCCAGATAGTCTACTGCTGAGAGCGCAGCAATATTTCCCTCTCCGGCAGCTTTGATGTACTGGTAGGGCTGACCAACGATATCACCGCAGGCAAAACAGCCCGGGATATTGGTGGCCATATGGCGGTCCACCAGCACATGATTCCTTTTCACTTCCAGGCCCGGAACCAGCTGGCCGGGGGATACGGATTCTCTCAGAATAAAAACACCGTCTACGGAATAGCTGCTCTGGTCTGTTTTCAGAACCCTCATACCATCCTCTTCTGTAATCTCCTCCGGTTTCTCTCTGACAACCTTCACCTGGTCAGAGCAATGGACATCCTCCTTGTAGAGAGGCATATAGATGACCTCAGAGGCAATTTCTGCCAGAAAATCTGCCTCTGCTTCTTCCTTGGGCGTTGCTCCCACAATGACAGCCGTCTTATTACGATAGAGGGCCGCATCACAGGTGGCACAGTAGCTGACACCTCTTCCCAGCAGCTCCTCCTCACCCGGATACATCTTCCCCTGCATAACGCCGGTCGCCAG
This sequence comes from Anaerobutyricum sp., assembly GCA_045112755.1. Lineage (GTDB taxonomy): Bacteria > Bacillota > Clostridia > Lachnospirales > Lachnospiraceae > Anaerobutyricum. The sequence continues at coordinate 20,004 of JBGUIF010000039.1, read as the reverse complement.
GATCAGAGACTCCGCCTCAAGGAATTCATTTTCCCCTGTCTGGAGGGCAAAAAACTCTCCCATGGAATAGACTACTGTGATCTTCTCTTCTGTAATCTCTATCCCCATACTGTCGAGATGCTTCATAAAAGCCTCAGCCATATCCTTGCCTCTTATATCCGGAAGACCGGGATAATTCTTAATCCGGTGGGCCTTGGTCATCTTACTGCTCAGATCTCTGTTCCCCACCAAAAGAATCTTTTTGTTCCTTACTTTAGCAGTGATGGCCGCAGAGATTCCTGCCGGACCCGTACCGATAATCGCAATATCATATCTTGCCATACGTCTCACCCTTCCTCTTTCGGATCAGTCCTCTTTTCTATGGTTCTTTTCCTTGATTTATTAAAGGAGTTTCTCCACGCACTCATCGACTTTTTTCATGTCTGCCGTAGGCTCAAAGCGGGCCACAACATTTCCCTGACGGTCAATGACAAACTTGGTAAAGTTCCACTTGATCTCCGGGTTGTTCTTGTAATCCTTGTCAATCTTCTTGAGCAGGCCGCTCATCATCAAAGCTTTAGGCCCTTTGCCAAAACCTTCAAATCCTTTCTGGGACTTGAGGTACTTAAACAGAGGAATCGCATTCTCTCCGTTGACGTCAGACTTCTTCATCTGAGGGAACTGCGTATTATAATGCAATGTACAGAATTCATGAATCTCCTCGTCTGTCCCCGGTGTCTGGCCCATAAACTGGTTGCATGGCACATCAATAATTTCAAGACCCCGGTCATGGTACTTTTCGTACATTTCCTCGATATCTTTATAATGGGGCGTGAAACCACAGCCTGTCGCCGTGTTCACCACCAGAATTACTTTGCCTTCATAGTCCTTTAAAGCCAGCTGGCTGCCGTCTGCTGCTTCCACTGTCAGATCATAAATACTCATAATAAATACCTCCTGATTTTAACTATTAAATTATGAACTAAACGGATTTCCAACTAATCGGCCGTCACCTTATTAGGCTGTCTTTTTTCGGCTGTTCATTTATATTTTAACCAATTATATTTTATCAAATATATTAAGTTTGTCAAGACTATTTTTAAACTTTAAATCCGACGATTCAATGGGAAAAGGGCAGCTCCGAAAAACAGAAAAAACCGTTCCATTTTCAGGTTTCTTTCCCAGACTGACCGTCATTGGCTTGATTTCATATGGCGATTGTTTTACAATAAAAAAAAATGGAGGGAGGGTTTACGATGAGTAAACTTGGAGTAGTATTGGTCTCCCACAGCGCTGATATCGCGAAGGGACTTAAGGATATCGTTGACGAGATGAACGACGGCTCTGTCACAGTAATGGCTGCCGGCGGTGCGGATGAAGGAAGAATCGGCACCAGTGCAGTTAAGATCATGGAAGCCATGGAAGCACTGGCGGACAATGATTATATTTTGGTCTATGCGGATCTGGGAAGCTCCATAATGAGCGCTGAGACAGCTGTCGAAATGCTTGAGGAGGAAGTGGCCGGCAAGATCCGTATGGTGGATTGTCCCATCGTTGAAGGCGCCCTGGCCGGCGTTGTCGAGGGCTGTGTGTCCGGAGACCTGGATTCCGTCATCAAGGCATCTGAGGCAGCCAGGGAAGTCAGAAAGTTCGAATAGGACGTATGCATCAAATGCAAAGAGCCAGGGAAGAAGATTCTCCCCTGGCCTTTTTTTGTCTTTTTGTTTGATTTTCCCTTAGTTCTTAGTATCAGAGCTCGATGGAGACTCCCACTGATAGAGACTCCACTGATGGAGCATCCCCCGAATCCCAGAGCCCGATTACTGATATTTTTCCTGGAGCTCCTCTGCCTTGTCGCCGGAGAGTTCAAAGTGCTGGTAGTCCTTGCAGCTGTTCCAGCTGCCTCCCCACTTGAACCCATGCTCTGTAAACAGCTCATAGCAGAGGTCGTCCTCATCGATCTTATAGGGGAAATCCTCATCTCTGTCGGTGTATGGTCTGCCTTCTTTCGGATCGACGTTTCTCCTGCCATTGGTCCAGGTGATGTAGGGGTTATAGAGAGGGTTGATGTCCACGGCTATACCTAGTCCATGTTTGGAGATCCTGTTTGTGCGGGGCACAGTCCGATAATTGAAACAGGAAGTATTATTGTCTGCCATAGACGCATCATCGTCGGCATCATATTCATCCACAAGACGGATCTTTTCGATGGGATAATCTTCCTCATAGAGCTCCTCAAAAATCTCCAGAAGATCATCCGCAATGATTTTATGACAGACCAGCTCCCCTTCCAGGGTCTCCCCCTCTGGATTTTTGTGAAGAACGTGCAGATATCTCAGGTCCTTTCTGGGAATAAGACAATCTTCTTTATAGGACTTCCCCTTCATCTTTGCAAAAAGCTCATCGGAAATCTTCTCCGAATAGAAATCTTCTTTTTCATCTTTTCCGGCCGACTCTGTGGTTTCATCCTCTTTTTTCTGACCTGGCTCTTTGGCCAGAGGGCTGCAGATCATGCAAAAAACCAAAAGACTGGCCAGCCACAATAACACTCTTTGAATCCTGCTCTTTTTCATGTCATTTCTACCTTCAAAAAATATCCCACTAGGGATGGCAGTCAAACGGAATCACCTCGAAGATTCCGCACAAGCTGCATACTGTAATTATCAGTATCTGTCCCTGCAATAAGCTGCGAGAAATTCTGCGGTCTGCTCTGTCTCGTCAAAAGAAAACTGACGCAAGGCCCCGGCAGCCGGATCATCACTGATCACTGCCAGACAGTCTTCTGGCAGGACCCGCATCCCTCGCCCCAAAGCTTCTCTGTATACCAGTATTTTGGGGAAATGTGTCTCACTCCCTCCTTCCAGAAGGAGCAGATCCACATCGTGGACCGAACGGAACATCCGGGGAAAATTCACGGGACGGTTCTCCATCCAGACTCCCTTGTCACTGGAAAATAATCCTGTCATATCTGCGCCGGCCCTGGTCAGCCGGTAACTGTCTTTGCCCTCTTTGTCCACTTCAAAATGATGGGCGTCATGTTTGAGACAGGCAACACGAAGCCCCTTCTTCTTTAAACAGGGAAGCAGCTTCTCCAGGAAAGTGGTCTTGCCGCTGCCCGACCAGCCGGTAACAGCGACCACCGGAATCCTGCCGGAGTCAGTCAGGACATACTCATTCATGCCAGGCTGCAGACTCCCAGGCCTTGTTCCTTCGTCCCGGACTGTCCTGTTAAGGCCTCCCACTTGTCTCATCAACAGCGCCTGATACTCTTCCTTGTTATTACAGCTTAATGTTTTGAGACTGCCTGACCGGACCTGGTCTGCAGGGACGTAGGCAACCCGAATCTCCTCCAGAAAATCTCTCATCCGGAAGATCCGGTTTTTCTTACCGCTTTTTTCCTGGCTGACTGCCTTCTGATTCCCGGTCTCGCTCTTGCTGTCTGTCCTTTGATTCCCGATCTCGCCCTTACTGTCTGTCTTTTGATTCCCGGTCCTTTCCTTGCTGTCTGTCTTATGATTCCCGGTCTCGTCTCCGCCTCCTGCCTGCCGATTCTCCTCCAGTCTTCGGGTGAGCAGAGGCAGGATCCTCTTTCGGTACAGACCCAGCAGAGGCTGCTTCCTCCCCTGCCCATCCATCATAAGAAGGGCATCACAAGAAGGATCTTCCCTCATTCTCCTGTAGAGTTCCCAGGCCAGATCCCGGTCTGCAAAAGGCATATCCACCGCCGTGACAAAGAGAATGTCATGGCGGCAGACAGTAAGGACACTTTCCAGACCTCCCATGGGGCCTGCCTCGGGATATCGGTCCGAAATCTTGCGGACCGATACTTCCGGGTAAGATTCTTCCTGGCCGATGGACAGCCAAAGGTCATCGAATCCGTCCAGATTTTCCACAAGCTGCTCTACAAAGGTTAACTTTTTATTCTGATCCACCGGAAGCTGAGCTTTGTCCCTGCCCATCCGGCGGCTTTTCCCACCGCAGAATATCGCGGCACTCATCCGATCATCAACCATGATTCTTCGTCCTGAAAAGCATGCCGGGGAACATGAGAATGACATATCCCACCAGCATGGAAATAATCCAAATCTGCTATTTATTTGCACCAGCCATAGTTTTTCTGCCTGCGGCTTTCCAAAAACCTGAAATCCACTGCCTGAATTGTTGTAGAGACATTATATCATGAACGGTTGACAACTGCGTATTATTTTTATTCAGAAAAAAACAAGATATCTTTTTCCATTATTTTCAGATAATCCGGCAGCCCTTTCTGCCTGATGTCAGTCCATAAATCACGCTGGACAAACCATGAGATCACATCCTCCGGGCTATATTCCCAGCGGTTGGGCCGGATATAGTAATTCTCCTCGAAGGGCAGCTCATCCTTCCTGTCCAAAAGGAAAGGAATACAGTTTTCCTGCGGTTCTCCCCAGACCGGGAGAAACTGGTGGGCCCGGTAACCAATATAGCGGACATCATCCGGAAGTGCCTTCTCTGTCCTGATGGTCACTCCCCAGCTCTCAGCCCGGAGTTCATGCGCATTGATCCTGGTGACTGTTGAAAAATTCTTGCATCCTGTCATGGCCGCTGCCGTCCTGGTAGCCGGTCTTGCAAAAACATCCTTTTTTTCTCCCTGGCTGATTATCCTTCCCTGGTCCATAATCAGGATCTCCTCACTGAATCGGTAGATTTCATCCCTGCTGTGGGAAACCATAATGACGGTTCCCGGATAATCCTTCAGCTGACTTAACAATTCCCGCTGCATCCGGTCCCTCAGATGTACATCCAGGGCCGAAAAAGGCTCGTCCAAAAGAATCATTTCAGGTTGTGAAGCCAGAATTCTGGCCATGGCAACCCGCTGCTGCTGTCCCCCGGACAGTTCCTGCGGCAGCTGTCGCGCCAGCCCTGTAAGATGGAAGCGCTCTATCATCTCCCGGATTCTTTCTTTCCTGTACACCGCCTTTTTCGGAATGCCGGCCCCGATATTTTCCTCCACGGTCATGGCAGGGAACAGGGCATAATTCTGGAACATATAGCCAATCTTTCTTTTCTGGGGTTTGATGTGAATCTTTTTTTTCGTATCCAAAAGGACCCGGTTCCCATAAATTATCCGGCCTCGTTTCGGCGTCATAATGCCGGCCAGCATTTTCAAAGTCATACTTTTGCCGGCTCCTGAAGCCCCTAATATTCCCACCCGGGAAGACGCAGTAGAGAAATCGATGTCCAAGTGAAAATTTCCGTATGTCTCTTGTAAACGTACCTCCAGGCTCATCCCTGTCCCTCCTGAAACCAGTTTTAATGAACATCATTTTAGAACGCAGCTGTCAACGGCCAGCTGTCTCAGGTTCTCACCAGCGGACCTGGCTCCTGGATGCCCTTCCCGAAAACAGATTCATCAGCAGCATAATGACAAAGGCGATTATCATCACAATCAGAACCCAGATGCCGGCTGTCAGATAGTCGCCGTTTTGAATGACCATGGCAATTTTCTGGGAGATGGTTCCTGTCTTGCCGGGAATATTACCGGCCAACATGGAGGTGGCCCCGTACTCGCCGATGGCCCTGGAAAAAGTCAATACTGTCCCTGCGGCGATTCCAGGCCTGGCTGCCGGATAGACCACCTTACAGAAGATCTTCCAATCACTCATTCCCAGAGTCCTGCCGGCATAGATCAGATCGATATCCACCTGCTCGAAAGCCGCCCTGGCATTCCTGTACATGAGAGGAAAGGAAATCACAAAGGCTGCAATGACACATCCGGCCCAGGACTGGACCACCTTGATGTCGAAATGGTCATAAAGATAGATGCCCAGGGGACGGCGTTTACTGAACAGAAGCAGCAGGAAAAAACCAGAGGCCGTGGGTGGAAGGACCATAGGCAGAGTCAGGATGGAATCCACCACCGCCCTGATGCCGCTTTTTCTTCCCATGACCCAGCCCGCCGTCAGAATCCCGAAGACAAAGCAGAGCAGGGTTGCCACAATGCCCGTCTTCAGAGATATAAAGAGAGGACTCCAGTCCAGGGACTTTAAAATATCTGTCAAGGTCTGCATGATTTACTCTCCTCATCCAATGTTTCAGAAAAGGCTTTGACAAAGCTTATGATCATCACCCCAGGCTCCTACTCTACGTCGGTGTCAAAATAGTATTTGTCAAAAATAACCTTGGCCTCATCAGAAGCCACATATTCCACAAATTCTTTAGCGGCAGCTTTGGCGGCATCATCTGCCTCCTCATTATTGATCTGGGCGATGGGATAGATGATGTCTCCACTAAGGTCATAGCCGACAGTCTCCAGAATCTTCACCTGGTCCTCGTAACCATAGGTATCAGAATAGTAAGTGGTTCCCACTTCGCAGGATCCCTCCACAACGGCAAGAAGAACCTTGCTGACATTGGCCTGCTCACTGATTTCAACCCCGCCCAAGGCATCGGATACTTCCTGGGTGGTAATCAGCGAGGGGTCGTCCACCTTCTTCAGAATACCAAGATTCATCAGGGCCTGTCTGGTATACTTTCCCACCGGCACGCTGCCGTCCGCCAGGGCCAGGGACCTGGCGTCACCCAGGCTGGCCAGACCAGTTACCTTGGTGTCACTGTCTTTCTGAGTCAGGACCACCAGCTGATTATTGAGCACATTGGCCCTGGTTCCTTCTACGACAAAGCCTTCCCCCTCCAGCTGGTCCATCTGTTTTTGGGCTGCAGAGAAAAAGACGTCACAGGCATATCCTTCCTCAATCTGGGTCATCAGAGTTCCCGAACTGTCAGCATTGTAAGTAATTTTCACGTCGGGGTGCGTCTTATTGTATTCTGCTGCGATCTCATCCATAACTGTGCTGAGGCTGGCTGCAATAAAAACCTGAATCTCGGTCTGTTCGTTCTCGCCCTTTGCCGCATTTTCTGTTCCGGCCCCTGGCCCGGCTTCTGTGCCGGGTTCTGCGTCCTGCCCTGCGCTCCCCGTGCTGCCGCAGGCTGCCAGTCCCATCAGAAGTATTCCAGTCATCAAAAAAGCCATCATTATTTTTCCTGTTTTTTTCATAGTATGTACTCCTTTCCCTGTGCTTACAGGAGATAGATTCTGACCTGATCCCCGGCTTTTCCACTGCCATTTTCCGGTATCTCCACCAGACAGCTGCTTACTGCCATGGAAGAGAGAGTCCCAGAGGCATGACTGCCGGCAAGAATTCTTGCTTCTCCTTTTCTGTCATCATAAACCCCTCGCAGAAAGCGCCGGACACCGCCCCGTTTCGGTGAGTCATTGACCAGCCTGCATAGACGGGTTTGGCTTTCTACTGAGGGATTTCCGGACAATTTGCCAAGAATCGGCCGGACCAGTAGTTCAAAGTTCACAGCCACACCGTAGGGATTTCCTGTCAGACAGATTACCGGCACAGCTTTCTCCCCGGTACAGAAGGCCAGGGTTGGGGCTCCCGGCTTAAGGTTTACCCGCCAGAAAAGCTTGTCTCCATGAAGATCCTCCATAACCTGGTGCATGATATCCTTCTCCCCCACAGAGACCCCGCCGGTGGTGATGATCAGGTCACTGTTTTTTGCGGCCTCTCTGATCCTTTCTTCCATAGCTCCGGCCAGATCCTGGCAATGGAAAGACTCCACTTTCCTGAATCCAAGGTCAGCAAGCCGGCCCACCACTGTGAAGCGGTTGGAATCATAGATTTTCCCAGGGCTAAGAGGTTCTCCCGGAGCCAGCACCTCATCTCCTGTAGAGATGACCGTAATGACCGGTTCCCGATATACTTCCACATAATCCTTGCCTGCCCCGGCAATGATGCCCAGATGCAGCCCATTGAGCAGGGTTCCTTTCTCCAAAAGGACGTCCCCCTTATGGTAATCCTCCCCTGCATAGACATAATTCTGATAAGGAGATGCTCCTTTGAAAATATTTACCCGGCTCACAGTACCCGCCAGGGAAGGCTGTTCCAGACCGGAAAGGCCTTCCTTTTCCTCTGCAGGCCCGTTGTCACCGGCTTTATAATCTGTGTCCTCCTGGCGAATCACCGCATTGGCCCCCGAAGGTATGGGGGACCCCGTCATCAGTCTGACACACTGTCCTTTTTCAATTGTTCCAGTATATACCTGGCCGGCATAAATCTTACCGATTACCTGAAGATTTACTGGCTGCTCTTCTGAGGCAGTCAGGGTGTCCTCTCCCCGCACAGCATAACCGTCCAAAGGAGACCGGTCAAAAGGCGGCTGATCGTAAGCAGCCCGGATCTCCTCTGCCAGCATCCTCCCGGAAGCTTCTGCCAACGGAACCTTCACTGTCTCTTTGATCTGCTCTGCTGCATCCTGCAGAACCTGAATCGCTTTTTCCAACTCCAGCATAAGCATTCCCCCTCCTATCTGATTTCTCTTCTTTGTTTTTCACTTCACCCGTTCAGCTTTCAGCTATTTCCTTGCACACTCTCCAGCCCGGCCTGTGAGAATACGGATGCCATGGTCCAGCTGGTCCACCACAAAGCCAAGGCTTTCCTTCACAGCCTTGGGACTGCCGGGCAGATTGATGATCAGCGTCTGATTGCGGATCACTGAAGCCTCTCTGGACAACATGGCTCTCCTGGTAATCTCCAGAGATCCGGCCCGAATGGCCTCGGCGATGCCCGGTGCATTCCTGGTGGCAACTTTCATGGTTGCCTCCGGGGTCACATCTGTCGGAGCAAAGCCGGTGCCGCCGGTGGTCACAATCAGATTAACCTGCCTCTGGTCAGACAGGCGGATCAGTTCCTTCTCAATCCTGGACTGGTCATCCGGAAGGAGCACCGTCTCGATGATTTTATATCCATTCTGCTTCAGAATCTCCACGATGGCCGGGCCGCTCTTGTCCTCCCTCTCCCCGCGAAAGCCTTTATCACTCAATGTAATCACCGCTGCCGTCAGCGCCTGGTTCGGGTCTGTCCCCAGACACTTTACTGTGTCTCCTACCCGAATAACTCCCGGTTCTTTCACCACGGCAAAAACACCTTCTTTTGGCATGATGCAGTCACCCATAATCTGGTAGATCGCACAATGGCTGTGACACTCTTTGCCAATCTGACTCATTTCAAGCAAGGCTTCTCCTATCCGGAAACGGGTTCCCACCGGCATGGAACGGAAGTCAAAACCCTCCACGATCAGGTTCTCCCCAAAATCCCCAAAAACTACCTCGGCCCCCTTGTCCCGGAAGGCATTGATCTTATCCAGGGATAGCAGGCTCACCTGGCGGTGCCAGCGGCCTGCATGGGCGTCGCCTTCAAGGCCCCAGTCCTCCTTTAGATAAGCCTCCTTCACTTCCTTCTTTTTGGTCCCTTTTTTCTCACTGATACAGATTCCCCGCAGTATACCGGACATGCCCAGCCCGTCACCGTCACTTTTCCTTTCTTCCCCATGCAGGGGCTCCATGACATCATCTATTCTTTTTTTATGATCACTCATCATTTTTCCCTCATCTATACTTTTTTGTCTGTCAGGATTCACTGCCTTTTTTCTGACAGCCTTTACCCGCCGATTGCAATCATCTGCCTGTCTTCTGTGATATCCTCAATCTTATTGAAGCAATGGGCTTCCGGTTTGTTGAAAATCACTTTTTTTAACAGATGGCCTGCAGCCTCCTCTCCCTGCTCACGAAGCAGGTCACGGACATTGGCCGCCGGCTCATAGCAAAGACAAGGCTTAAGATCACCCATGGCCGACAGGCGAATCCGGTTGCAGCTGCCGCAGAACTTACCATGGACCGGGCTGATCAGGCCTACGCTGCCCTGCCAGCCAGGCGCCCTGTAATAGACTGCCGGCCCATTGCCATGGACCCGGCGGTCTTCCTCAAAATCAGGAAACCTCTCCCTCATCCGGGTCAGCAGATCCCGGTTAGATATTCCCTGAAAATCACGTCCAGACCCAATGGGCATCAATTCTATGAAGCGGATATCCAGTGGCTTTTCCCTGGCCAGTTCCAGCAGGTCAGACCACTCATGGTCATTGGTCCCTTTCATCAGTACACTGTTTATCTTCACCCGGATCCCTGAGTCCAGGGCTGCTTTTAGGCCTCGCAGGACCTGGTCCAGCTGGTCTCTGCCCGTGATCCTTTTATAGGTATCCCTGTTCAGGCTGTCCAGGCTGATATTGATTCCGTCAATCCCGGCTTTCAACAGGCCTGGCAGGTGGTCTGCCAACAGGACGCCATTGGTCGTCATGGTCACCTGCCGGATGCCCGGCAGGGCACGAATCATGGCTGCCAGATCCACGACACCCTTGCGGACCAGGGGCTCACCGCCTGTAATCTTAATTCTATCGATCCCCAGGAGGGAAGCCTGCCTGCAGATGGCAGTAATCTCCTCAAAAGTCAGCAGGTCGGACATAGGGACAATCTCAACTCCCTCCGGCATACAGTAGCGGCAGCGAAGGTTACACTTATCCGTGACGGAAACCCTCATGTAATTAATCTCTCTTCCCCTGCTGTCAAGCATGGAAATCACCACTCTTTCCCCCGGATTTCCGGAGAAGGCGTACATCGGAGATGACCATTCGCTTGTCCACTGCCTTGCACATATCATAAACGGTAAGGAGGGCTACCTGGACTCCGGTCAGGGCTTCCATCTCCACTCCGGTCCTGCCGGTGGTTTTTGCCTTGCAGCAGGCCTTGATGGCACAGGCTTCTTCCTCCATCTCAAACCAGACCTCCAGGCCGGTCAGATTCAGGTTATGGCAGAGGGGAATCAGGTCGGAGGTCTTCTTTGCTCCCATGATTCCGGCAATTCTGGCCACTGCCAGAACATCCCCCTTTTTTACCTGCCCAGTCTTAACCTTCTGAAAACATTCCCCAGACATGGTGATCCGTCCGCAGGCCACAGCCTCTCTCCGGGTCACATCCTTTCCGGAGATATCCACCATCCAGGCATTGCCATCAGTGTCAAAATGTGTGAACTCCATAATCCACCTACTTTCCAAAACCGCAGTTGGGGAAAGTACAGACAGAACAATTCAGGCATAGCCCGCCCTCCCCCAGGTCTGCAAGTTCTTTGGCATCAATCAGATCCCCGGCCAGAAGACGGGGCAGCACCAGATCAAATATCGTCCTTCCCGCATACATGACACATCCGGGAAGACCGGCAACCGGCACGGTATCTTTATAGTAGCCGAGAAGGAACATGGCCCCCGGCAGGACCGGAGCCCCGTAAGCAACAATCCTGGCCCCTGTATTTTTAATGGCCAGGGGAGTGCGGTCATCGGGGTCCACACTCATGCCGCCGGTGCAAAGTACCAGCTCAGCCCCCTTTTCTATCTGGGCAAGGATGGCTTCTGTGATCATCTCATGGTTGTCATCGCAGATAGTGTGGGCGATAATTTCCACCCCATACTCACCCAGCTTCCTCTCAAGAACAGGCGTAAAGCTATCCTGAATCCTTCCATGGAAGACCTCACTGCCGGTGGTCACTATACCAGCCTTCTTTTTCCGGAAAGGCAGGACGGCAAAGAGGGGTTCGCTTCCCGCAGCCTCCTTAGCCCGGTCCATCTTGTCCTTTTCGATCACCAGGGGGATAATTCTGGTACCGGCCAGCTTGTCTCCCTTATGGACAGGAAAGTTCCCATGCCTGCTGGCAATCATCATCTCCCCCAATTCATTGACAGCTCTGAGGCCGTCTCTGCGAATCTTAAAAAGGCCGTCCCTGTCGGCAATCAGCTCAATCTTTCCTTCCTGGACATCCGTCGGATGCATGCCCGGTCCCTGGCAGATCTGTCTTAATATCTCTGCTGCTTCGTTTTCATGGAGCATCTTCTCGTTACGCTCCCAGACATAGACATGCTCCTTGCCCACAGAGAGCAGAACCGGAATATCCTCCTCCCGGATGATATGTCCCTTGCGGAAAACCGGCCCCTTTTTCTCCCCCACGATAATCTGGGTAATGTCATGGCAGAGAACCCGACCCACCGCATCTGTTATCTTCATTGTTTTCATCTTCCACACCCCTTTATGAAGCAAATCTTTTCCCTTAAAGACACATACCCGCAAATGAAAAAGGAGGACCGTCCGGAAATACAGACAGTCCTCCCCCTTGGTATCACTGTCTCCTTCTCAAACACGGAAAGTCATACCGTTTCCCGTATGGCTCTGAGTCCGGTTTTAACTCCGGACAACGGTCCGCTGACCATGGATGGCTCTTTAGGTCAACAGACTCGGAAACTTTTTTCATGATGAAATATTTTTCTCTTGTTTTATATATTATACTATAATTTCCATTTTCCCAAAATAAGGGAAATCCCTGTTTTCCATGAAATTTTTGTTTTTTTATATAGAAAAAACCGACCTGACTATCATATTCCGCCAGACCGGTTCTTCATTGTCATTCATTCAGTTTTGTATACAGCAGGAATACTTCTTCAAAAAGAGCAATCCTCTTTGTTTCCATAATTGTATCCTGTACTGTTCCTAAAGATATCCATACCTTTTCCTGAAAGCAAAAATGCATACCAGACTCAGGGCAAAACATCCTATCTCCGAGGCCACTGAAGAGATCCAGACACCGTCCAGGCCCCAGATGAGAGGCAGAGTGAATACCAGAATCACGGGCAGAATCATGCTTCTGACCAGGGAGATGATGGCTGAAATCAGTCCATTGTTGAGGGCCGTAAACAGGGCCGAAGCCATGATATTGAGTCCCGCAAACAGGTACATGGGGCTGTAAATCCGACAGGCTCTCACCGTCATTGCGTAAAGATCCGGATGGTCATGAACGAAAATCCAGCAAAGCTCCTCTGCACCGAAAAAAGAGATTGAAAAAACAAGAATGCAGCAGGCACCGACTATGGTGTAGCAAACCTTAAAAAGATTTTTCAACTCTGACTTATTTCCTGCCCCGTACTGGTATCCGATCACCGGCACAGCCTCCATATCAAATCCCGTGAAAATGCAGAGGAAGACGATGCCGAAGTACATGAGGGTACCATAGGCATTGATACCATCCTCTCCCGCCAGCTTATTGAGCTGATAGTTGTACAGCATACCCACCACAGAGGCAGCGATGTAGGAGAGCATCTCCGAAGATCCGTTGCCGCAGACCCTGGCGATTACCTTGACTTCCAACCTGGTACGGATATATTTCAGCTGTTCCACCTTTCCTGTAAAGAAGAAGAACAAGGGAATCATAGCTCCCACGGCCTCCCCCATGACAGAGGCAGCCGCCGCACCGGCAAGCCCCCATTTAAACACAATAATAAAGAGGGCGTCGAAGACCATGTTGGTCATACCTGCGATAATCGTGGATACAAAAGCCACCTTCTGTTTATCCGCCATAACCAGAAAACTCTGTAAGGCATACTGGAAGATGGAAAATGTAGTGCCAATCAGGATGACCTTTCCATAGGCCATACAGCCGGCATGGAGGGCACCCTCGGCTTTCTGCCAGGAGACAAAGGGCTCCATCAGGAAAAATTCCAGGGCAGTCATAATTGCAGCCATGATCAGGCCGAAATAGAGAATCATACTGAAGATCTTATTGGCCCGTTCTTTGTCTCCCTGCCCCAGGACCATACTGATCAGGGCGCTGCCTCCTGTGCCGAGCATAAAGCCCACAGTGGGAAATATGATGATATAGGGGCTCATCATATTCACCGCCGCATAGGAGATCTCATCCGTAAAATTTACGATAAACCAACCATCCACTACTGCATATAAAGAGGTGCACAGCAGAGAGAAGATGGGCAGCAGGGTGTAGTGCACCATCCTCTTTACAGTAAAATGATCGGAGACTTTTATAACGTCTTTTCCTGACCGTTCTGTCTTTTGGTTCTTTTCTTTAGTCATGTTTCAGCAGCTCCCCTAAAAGCTTTCCTTCCATACCAGCTTTTACAAAGCAATCCATGTTGTCAAGCATATGCTTCATGTAATCTTCACTGTAACGGTTTGCATGATAATCAATCCGAATCTGGTAAGTATCTTCGAGAGTCAGGATCTGAACCACCATCTTAGAAAGGGAACTTCCCACATTCTCTGAGAGCCACTCCACCTCAACAGGCTTGCCGTCCATGGTAAGCTGATCCTCCTCAGACTGGAGGACAAAGAGATACTCAAACATTGTCGGGTATTTTGCCGCCATATCCTGAATCGGGAAAGCCGCATTTCCCATGGTATGAACCAGCTGCTTCTGCATCTCATTTAAGAAGTCACTGAAACTGCTCTCCCTGTCCAGCTTCGTACATACCGGAAGTAAGGTGGCAAGAAAACCAAAGGTATTGGTCAGGCGGGAATCATTTCTCCCGTTGTAAGTCAGCATGTAGGAAGACCTGTCCTGACCGGTGAGGCTGGAGAAGGTAATGGCTGTCAGTCCTGCAAAGAAGGTGTTGACCGTTGTCTTATTCTCTTTACAGTAGGCCTCAATCTCTTTCCTGCCCACAGATATAGTCCTCTCGGCAGTTCCCAGGCGGAATACCTCTTCCGACAAATCGCCGGGAACGTCCATCCAGGCATCCATTCCCTCTGTCAGCTTTTTGTAGTAGGCTAAAGTATGCACATAGAGAGGAGATGCCATGAGATCGAAGGTCTCATCTCCGGCTTCGAAGATGGTCATACCCTCCTTAGCCAGTTCCTTGCCTTCGTAGGCCAGAACGATATCCCGAACCAGAATAGCAATGGAATCGGCATCGGAGATGGCGTGGGCAAAACGGATAAAGAGATGTTTCTGCTTCTCTGTCTCATAAAGCCGTACCAGATAGAGAGGCAGCGCACTGGGCTCCATGAGCTCAAGGGCCAGCTTCTCCTTGATTCCAGCCATCTGATCTTCGGAAACCTTTTCAATCTCCGGCTCATAGTGGGTAGAGACATCTTCGCAGGGCACCTGCCATATCATACCGTCCGCAACCTCAAAACGTGTTGACAGACCCGGGTGAGCCAGGATGGCAGTCTTGACTGCCATAAGCAGCCGGTCTGTATCCACGGAAAGATCCAGGTTGAGCATCACCGGGATGGTGTGAGATGGTGCATTCTGTTGCGCCCACTCGCTGTAATCCACGCTCTGGATCACCAGAGCAGGATAGCGGTCCTTCTTCTCCCGCTGCTTCATCTTGGGCTTGGACTGGATCATCTGCTCCAGCTGCAGAACGGAAGGATTCTCTTCCATATCTTTTATGTTGAGGGCCACCTGGTACTCATCACTCAGGAAGCCCAGCAGAACGATGACGTCCAAAGAAGACATGCCGGCATCAAAGAGGTTGGTATCAATGCCGATATCCGCATCGGTAATGACAGACCGCACCCTCTCCAGGATCTTCTCCTGCATGGGTGACTCTGCCTCCCGCACTTCCACCTTGGGAAGCTCTGGTTTGGGCAGGGCTTTTCTGTCAATTTTCATGTTCTGGGTCAAAGGCATCACGTCCAGCTGCACAAAGATCTCCGGCACCATGTAGTGGGCAAGATGATCTTTGGCAAAGGCCTTGAGTTCCTCCTTGTCAACCTCTCCCTTCACAGTATAGTAGAGACAGAGGTAGCGATTCTCAATGGGTGCTGCCGCACAAAGATCGATCATAGGATGCTTGCTCATGTTCTCCTCGATCTCCCCTAACTCGATGCGCAGACCATGCAGCTTGATCTGGGAGTCCTGTCTGCCATGGTACTCAATCTCCCCATCCTCTGTGATTCGGGCCAGATCTCCGGTCCGATATGCCTTCATACCGCGGAAGGTGACAAACACCGCCTTCGTTTTATCCGGCAGGTTCTTGTAACCCCGGCCGACGCCTTTTCCGCAGACAAGCAGTTCGCCGACTTCCCCCTGGGGAAGTTCATTGAGGTCGTCGTCAACGATGTAACAAAATACATTACTGTTAGGGATACCAATTGTAACATTTTCCCCGCCGTCCATCACCTTCATGGTGCAGCTGATGGTGGCCTCAGTGGGGCCGTAGCCGTTCATGATATAAACGTCCTTGTTGACGGCACGAATCTTCTCATATAAGCTTCCCGGGAAAGCTTCGGCGCCAAAATCAATGACCTTGATCCGCCCCAGGGCCTCATTAAGCTGAGGCAGAGCCAGCAGGCTGTTGAAATAGCTGGGGGTACAGCACATGGCATCCACGTCGTGGGCCAGGATGAAGTCCCGCATCTTCAAAGGATTCATAATCTCCTCTTCCGTAGCCAGAGCCACCGTCATACCGGAAGTCAGAGGGATGAACTCCTCCATGATGGACACGTCGAAGGTGAGCGGTGCCACAGCCAGTTCCACGGATCCTCTTTCCACGATACCCATGGTCTCATAGTTTTTGGGATTGTGGTGGAGGAAGTTGGCCAGATTGCCATGCTCAATCATAACGCCCTTGGGCTTTCCGGTGGATCCGGAGGTATAGATGCAGTAAGCCAGATCCGACTCGTCAATCCGCCGTCCCGGATTCTGTGTCCATGGAGAAGTCATTATCTTTTCAATAAAGAGCGGTCTCTTTCCCAGACCGATGATCAGATCCAGGCGGTTGAAGGCTACATGATGGTTGGTAATCAGATATTTACACCCGGCATCCTCATACATAAACTGAATCCGCTCATCGGGATAAGAGAGGTTGGCAACCACAAAGGAGGCGCCGGACTTCAGGATTCCCATATTGGCGACATAGGTCAGAATACTCCGGGGGAGCAGAATCATGACTGTATCGTCAGGCCGGACATTATAGTAGTGCAGCAGATTGGCAATCCGGTTGCAGGTCTCATTCATTTCCTCATAGGTCATGGACATCTGACTGCTGACCACCGCAAGGCGGTCCGGATGAGCCGCTGCCTGTTTTTCAAACATTTCAACAGTGGATGAGAACTCATAATCCCACCTGGTATCATTGATTCTGGAAAAATCCTTTTCATGAACTTTATCGGCATCCGCTGCCTGCTCCACAGTCATGATATCTGTGAAGCCGGTAATATAAAAGATATTATATACTGCCTCTGAAGTGTTGATGATCCGCAGCTTTTTATCCTGGCGGGCATATTTCAGCACGACACGAAGGCCGGCTGAAGCGATGTATTCAAGTCCCGCAGCGTCAATCACCATATGCTCAGCGGGATATTTCTTCTGCAGTTCTTCGATCTTCTGATCCGCCTCTTCGGCGTGATCTGTGTCAATTCTTCCATTCACATCCAGAATAAGTACGTTGTCTTCCAGTCTTCCACTTATTGTCATCTTTCCTAATCCTCCATACTAAAAGGTTTTCTTTCTTCCAGGTACTCATCACAATTACTGATCTGATGATAGAACATGCGCCGGTAGAGTCTTGTCTGACAGGCGTACTGGTCCGCGGCGGTCTGCCGGGCCAGCTCTGTCACATACTGGTCACCCTCCGCGTCTGAAATCTGGTACATGTCCCGGATCCGGGCTTTCGCCTTCAGCATCTGATCCAGAAGTGCCTTCTCCTGGCCGCGCTGGAAGCGGCTGACTCCTTCTCCTAACCTTTTCCGGTCAGAAACGGCCAATCCCCAGATCTTTTTCTCCAGATAATAATAACTGTCATCCACCAGCCTGTCTACATCAGGGTCTGTCTTGTATTTTTCAAAAGTATCCGTAATACCGGAAAATGCGGGAACAAACACGGAATAATCTGCATTTGCCATGGCCAGCCACTGCAGCTGGCAGCAGCGGTCAGGCAGGTCTGAAAAGGTCTGTATGATGTGAGCTGAACTCTGGTTGGTGTCCCCTGCGGGGAACCGAGTCTTCCGGGCATCCCAGTCCAGCAGTTCCATATCATAGTCCGTCCCTTCAAAACGATCACCAAAGAACTTCATAACGTCTAAAACAGAAACCTTTTCCTCCGGCTCCAGCAGCAGTGGATAATGGAAATCCTCGTCAAAGGGTCCGACACTGCTGGGGCAGAGCCTCTGCTGCAGCCGCCAGATCCGCATGGTATAGAGATTCTCCCTCTTTCCCGGCACGATGGTTTCCGTGATGTTATAGCAGCCGTCCTCCCGGATTACCGGGGCCGGCATCTGGTCCAGAAGTCCTTTCAGATCAGGAGAGACATACCAGTCATCTCCCGGGTCATCGAAGTTCACCCACTCCAGCATAATCAGAGTCCCGATGACAGCCGCCTTGTCATCCGGCAGCCGCATGGCTGCCCAGGAATGGCCGCCATAGATTTCAAAGATCCAGGCCTCCTCCTTATCTGACAGGAGAATGGCATTGGACTCGGCAGCCCCATAAGTATCCAACAGTCCTGCCAGCACCTGGATGGCCTCCCGGCAATTCTTTGCCTGACAGATTACCGGCTCACAGACATTGGCTTCCCGGATTCCGCTGCCTTCCTCCGTCAGAGGGTCCAGCTTCAGATATTCTTCAGGGACATTGACCAGGCTCATAGTGGCACTGATCATCAATCCGTATTCATTAATACAGACACTGCTGTAATCTCCCTCTTTCAAAACACTGAAATCGGGGACCAATGTATATTTATAGGTCTGATCAGGAATAGGAATGGAAAATCCTTCCCACCCCTCGCCGGTATCCTTGATGCTCCTTCCTGGCTGGGAGGAGGCTTCTTTTACCAGAAAGCGCTTGGGATGAATCGTGGATACCTGGTCCTCTGACCGGGCCAGGATCCTCGTACCCTCTGCGCTGACCTCTTTTCCGATAAAAATTCCGGTACACATAAGTTACCTCCTGCTCTATTTCATTTTCAAGTCTTTCTTGCGGGTCCCTGCACCAGATTCAGATCAGCTCTGCTGACATAATTCCAATCCGAATCCGTTTGAATTCCGTCAAACTCTTTTTAGTATACCACCCCTGTGCAAATTTCCAAAGTAAATATTTCCAAGGGGGTTTATCGGTTGTCCCATGTCTTCCCATGCAGGCTTGGCAGCGCAGGACAACTTTATCACAAAAAAGACGGGACCACAAGGAGTCCCGCCTTCGCTTTCTATAAAAATGACAGCCTGTTCCTCCCGCCTTCACCCAGCCAGAGGATGTATCGTCATATCTTTACATACCTGTCTCTTCCAGCACAATCTCTTCTTCCTTCTGTACATCATCAAAGAAGGACAGCATCGGCTTGATCTGTTTGTTGTGCATATGACGGTCCAGATAGTTCCTGGTGATGGCGTATACCTGTGGTGCAAGCACAAGTACGCCGATCAAGTTGGGGAGCATCATTAAACCGTTAAAGGTATCCGCCAGATCCCATGCCAGATTATCCGACATCACCGCTCCGCCGAAAGTGGCCAGAACGAAGATCACCCGGTAGATTGCAGTGGGTCCCTCACCGAAAAGGAACTCACAGGCCTTGCTGCCGTAATGGCTCCAGCCAAGAGCGGTGGAGAAAGCAAACAGCATGATCGCAACAGCGATAAAGCCAGCTCCCAGCTTGCCAAAATGCATGGAGAAAACAGTGGAGACCAGGTTGGCTTTGGAAAGAGCCACTCCGTTGTACTCTGTGACTGTCACACCTGTTTCCAGGTCCACCAGTCCGGAACTTAACACGGAAAATGCTGTCAGGGTACATACGATGATGGTGTCTGCAAATACTTCGAAGATACCCCACATACCCTGGCGGACAGGCTCTGAAACGTTGGAATTGGAGTGAACCATAACAGAGGAACCAAGACCAGCCTCATTGGAGAAAACGCCTCGCTTCATACCCTGTTCAATGGCCAGCTTAATACCGTATCCAACCACGCCGCCGCCTGCAGCCTTGGCCGCAAAGGCACCCTTAAAAATCGCGGAGAACACCAGACCAAAATGGCTGATATTGGTAAAAAAGATGACAATGGAACCCACCATGTAGATAATTACCATGAAGGGAACAATCTTTTCTGTTACTCTGGCGATACGCTTGAGGCCTCCGATAATAACCAGCCCTGCAAGAACCATAACCACAGCACCTGTCAGCCAGGTGGGAACATGGAAAACAGCATCCATATTGCCGGAGATAGAATTGACCTGCGTCATATTTCCGATACCGAAGGAAGCCAGGAAACAGAATATGGAGAAAAGAACCGCCAGAACCGTTCCAATCCATTTACAGCCCTTTTTGGCTCCAAGACCATCTCTAAGATAGTACATGGCACCGCCGCTCCACTCA
>JBGUIF010000038.1:0-34871 GCA_045112755.1 Anaerobutyricum sp. | reverse complement strand
CGTGGTGGTTATGAATATTCACAAGCTCAACCTCAATGAGATCCGGGGATGGGGACGGAATAAACAGCTCCTGAAGATTTCTTTTGCCCTGGGAGCCCTGGGCATCAGCGGCGTACCTCTTTTCAATGGTTATATCAGCAAGACCCTTCTCCATGAGAGTATCCTCCATGGCGTGGAACTTATGCCCTTTGCCGGCCTGCTGGAATGGGCTTTTCTGATATCCGGCGGATGCACTTTCGCCTACATGCTCAAGATCTTTCTCTGTCTTTTCGTGGAGAAAAACCGGGATCCGAATCTGCAGAAGGTCTATGATCAGCCTGCGCCCTCCGGCAGACCCTATATGAACAGGGCTAGTGCCGCGGCCATATTCGGTGCCTCTCTTTTTATACCGGTACTCGGCCTGCCGCCTGTCTCTGTCAGACTGGCAGCTTTCATGACCGGCAGCGAGGAGATTCTTTCTTTCCAGGCCTTTACGGCGGAAAACCTGAAAGGATCTGCCATATCCCTGGGCATCGGTGCCCTGGTCTATCTGCTCCTGGTCCGGAAGGTTCTGGTGCGGGACGGCGTCTATGTGGATCTTTGGCCTGCGAAATTGGATCTGGAGGAACTTCTCTACAAACCGTTCCTTTTCAAGGTTTGCCTTCTGCCCCTGTCCATCGCTGCCAGGATTCTGGCTGACAGTCTGGATCTGCTGATCCTGCTGGTGCGCAGGACGGTACTTCGTGAGAAGAAGAGGAAAGAACAGAAAAGAAACGCCGTTTTTGATATATGGCAGGCAACGCAGCTTGCGGCCAATCCTATCATACAGACCTTTTCCTTTGCCATGATGATGACCTGTCTCGGAATTCTTGTGATTCTGGGGGTTCTTATTCTGGTATTGAGCGTTTAGACAGCATGAATAAGCTGTCTGATCAGGAGGAAGACAGATTTTAAGCTGCAGTAAAAAGAGATAAAATAAAAGTTAAAATGATGGCAATGAATATTTCTTTGTGTTATACTGAACTTGTATGCAATGATGAGCTGTTTGTATAATCGGAATTTCCTTCTTGGCGGAATCCGTTTTCGTATAAAAAGGCTCTCAGTATATTTATAGTATTACGTTTTATACATAAGGAGGGAAAACATGGCTAAATGGGTGTATTTGTTCACCGAGGGTAATGCAGATATGCGTGAGCTTCTGGGTGGAAAAGGTGCTAACCTGGCTGAGATGACAAATATCGGACTTCCGGTACCGCAGGGCTTTACAATCACGACAGAAGCCTGTACACAGTACTATGAGGACGGCCGTGAGATCAATGATGAGATTCAGGCTCAGATCAATGAGCACATCTTAAAGATGGAAGAGATCACTGGAAAGAAATTTGGTGACAAGGAGAATCCGCTTCTTGTTTCTGTACGTTCCGGTGCCCGGGCTTCCATGCCTGGTATGATGGATACCATCCTCAACCTTGGCCTTAACGAAGAGGTTGTTGAAGTTCTGGCTGAGAAGTCCGGCAACCCGCGTTGGGCATGGGACTGCTACCGCCGTTTCATTCAGATGTTCTCCGACGTTGTTATGGAAGTGGGCAAGAAGTATTTCGAAGAACTGATTGACAAGATGAAGGCAGACAGAAACGTTACCCAGGACGTTGACCTTACAGCGGACGACCTCAAAGAACTGGCTGAGCAGTTCAAGGCTGAGTACAAGGGCAAGATCGGCAAAGATTTCCCGTCTGATCCCAAGGTTCAGCTGATGGAGGCCATCAAGGCCGTATTCAGAAGCTGGGACAACCCGCGTGCTAACGTTTACCGCCGTGACAATGATATCCCTTACAGCTGGGGTACTGCCGTTAACGTTCAGTCCATGGCATTCGGCAACATGGGCGACGACTGTGGTACAGGCGTTGCCTTTACCCGTGACCCGGCTACCGGAGACAAGGGTCTCTTTGGTGAGTTCCTGACCAACGCCCAGGGTGAGGACGTTGTTGCCGGTGTTCGTACACCAATGCACATCACAGAGATGGAGCAGAAGTTCCCGGAGGCATTTGCCCAGTTTAAGAGCGTATGCGCCACTCTTGAAGACCATTACAGAGATATGCAGGATATGGAGTTCACCGTTGAGCACGGCCAGCTCTATATGCTTCAGACAAGAAATGGTAAGAGAACTGCTCAGGCAGCCTTAAAGATCGCCTGTGATCTGGTTGATGAAGGCATGAGAACACCTGAGGAAGCTGTTGCCATGATCGATCCCCGTAACCTTGACACCCTGCTTCATCCGCAGTTTGACGCAGAAGCCCTCAAGGCAGCTACACCGGCTGCAAAGGCTCTCGGTGCTTCTCCCGGAGCTGCCACCGGCAAGATCGTTTTCACCGCTGAGGACGCAGAAGAGTGGGCAGCAAGAGGAGAGAAGGTTGTTCTTGTCCGTCTTGAGACATCACCGGAAGATATTACCGGTATGAAATCTGCTCAGGGTATCCTGACTGTTCGTGGTGGTATGACTTCTCACGCAGCAGTTGTTGCCCGTGGTATGGGTACCTGTTGTGTATCCGGCTGCGGCGATATCGTGATGGATGAGGCAAATAAGAAGTTTACTCTTGCCGGCAAAGAGTACCATGAGGGAGATTACATTTCCTTAGATGGTTCCACCGGTAATATCTATGACGGCCAGATTCCAACAGTTGACGCTACGATCGCAGGCGAGTTCGGACGTATTATGGCATGGGCTGACGAGTACAGGACCATGGGCGTTCGTACCAACGCTGATACACCGGCAGACGCTAAGAAGGCTCGTGAGCTTGGTGCTGAGGGTATCGGCCTTTGCCGTACAGAGCATATGTTCTTCGAGGAAGACAGAATCGCTGCTTTCCGTGAGATGATCTGTGCAGACACTGTTGAGGAGAGAGAAGCTGCCCTGGATAAGATTCTTCCTTATCAGCAGGGAGACTTTGAGGCCCTTTACGAAGCTCTTGAGGGATGTCCTGTAACCATCCGTTTCCTGGATCCGCCTCTGCATGAGTTCGTTCCCACAGAGCCTGAGGATATCAAGAAGCTGGCAGACGCCCAGGGCAAGACAGTACAGGAGATTGAAGACCTGATCAATTCTCTCCATGAGTTCAACCCGATGATGGGACATCGTGGATGCCGTCTGACCGTGACTTATCCTGAGATTGCCAAGATGCAGACCAGAGCTGTCATCCGTGCTGCCATCAACGTACAGAAGAAGCACGCTGACTGGAAAGTAGTTCCCGAGATTATGATTCCGCTGGTAGGCGACGTAAAAGAGCTTAAATATGTGAAGAAGACTGTTGTGGATACCGCTGATGCTGAGATTGCTGCTTCCGGCATCGACCTCAAGTATGAAGTAGGAACCATGATTGAGATCCCGAGAGCATGTCTGACCGCTGACGAGATCGCAAAAGAGGCAGACTTCTTCTGCTTCGGTACCAACGACCTTACTCAGATGACCTTCGGCTTCTCCCGTGATGATGCCGGCAAGTTCCTCAATGCTTACTATGATGCCAAGATTTTCGAGAACGACCCATTTGCCAAGCTTGACCAGGTTGGCGTTGGCAAGCTCATGAAGATGGCCATCGACCTTGGACGTCCGGTGAACAAGAAGCTTCATATCGGTATCTGCGGCGAGCACGGCGGAGATCCGTCTTCTGTAGAGTTCTGCAATCAGATTGGTCTGGACTATGTATCCTGCAGTCCTTTCCGTGTGCCGATCGCAAGACTTGCAGCTGCACAGGCAGCCATCGCACAGAAGAAATAATCGGTTCAGGAAGGATGATCCCGCTTTGATATGACAAGCCGGATCCTGACTGACATATGGACAGCCTGTAAAGGTTTTAATTCCCGCCCGGACCTGGTTCCGGGCGGGATTTCTCTTGAGACCTGCAAAGGATGCAGCAGGAAGAAATGGGCGATATCTGAGGAAGGGTATTGCCGGATAGGAGTGGAATAATGAAAAGAATAGCGACGACAAAAGCACCGGCCGCTGTGGGACCTTACTCCCAGGCTTATGTTCATGGAGGAATCCTCTATACATCAGGCCAGATTGGCCTCATCCCTGAGACAGGACAGCTGGCCGGGGAGACCATCGAAGACCAGACCCATCAGGTATGCAGGAATCTTGCCGCCCTCCTTGATGAGGCAGGGACAGACTTTGACCATGTGATCAAGACCACCTGCTTCCTGGATGACATCAATGATTTTGCCGTTTTTAACGGAATCTACGAGCAATATTTCAGCTCCAGACCCGCCAGAAGCTGTGTGGCTGTGGACAGGCTGCCCAAGGGGGCTCTCTGTGAGATTGAGCTGATTGCAGCTCTTGACTGATGGTGGGAGGTAAAATGGATATGCCCGATTTTGGACGTCAGGTCTTTGGAAAAAGAGTTTTTTCTCCGGGTAAAGTATGGGCTGAACTGGTGGCCTGTATGGTACTGCTTGTGCTTTTGTCCGGCTGCGGGTCAGCCCAGGACACAAAAAAGCAGAAACAAACAGATAACCAGGAGACCACACAAGTCCCTCTGACCCCGGAACAGAAGGCGGCTTTGAAAGAAGAAGAAGCCCTGAAGTTTCTGGACCAGGTTTTCGACTGGTACAATGATCAGGATGCAGAGAGCCTGGCACAGAATATGTCCCCATCTGCTCTGGCAGCCCAGAAGAGAACTGTTTCAGATCAGCAGAAGATTTATGAGAAGGAATTTGAAAAAGATAAGATCAGCCTGATCAAGGTGGGAAACTTTCGGATACAGAACCTTGACGTCTGGGGACTCAAGGCCAGCTATACCTATGACGGCATCGATAAAGAGATGGCCTTCACAGCCTTTCAGGAAGAAGGGAAATGGGTATATTGCAACTATGAAGGATTCAGAGAAGAATATCTGAAATGACCGGCAGACCCGCTTTTTTTAAGAGTACGTCATAAGTTCGGTATATAAAAGAACGGTTTGTGACTGGTCTAAATGCTTGTATATAAATAATATTACATTCAAAAATTTTTATTTAATGTGTTGAGTTTCACTTTGCAGATATGTTATTATAATTATACGTTGGTATTGCTATAGAGGGGAGAATGAAAAATGGATTTGGATATAGGCAAGAGAAAAGAGCTTGTGAGATACGCAAGACTTTTCAAAGCTCTATCTGATGAGAATCGACTGCGTATGATTGAACTTGTTGCAGAGAAAGAATACTGTGCTACGGATCTCCATAAAATGCTGAATATGGGTCAATCGGTTTTTTCCCATCACATGAAAAAACTTACGGATGCGGACATTATCGATTATCGGAAAAGCGGGAAATGGGTCTACTACAGTATAGATAATGACACTTTTGCAATAATAAAAGAGTTTTTGGATCGATTCTCAGACTGACGTGCACGGCTCCGGTACCTGATCAGGTACCGGAGTTTTTTGTGGTATAGGAAAATGCTCCACATTTCCTATTTTCATCTATTCATTTTTGTATAATATGATAAAATATAAGGGTATTTCCTGCCAGTGGAGGAGTAAGTTATGAAAGTATGCCCTAAGTGTGGAAGAAAATGCGATGACTATGCAAATTACTGTGTAAAGTGTGCGCATTCTTTTGAAAACGAAAAAAAACCGACAGAAGAAAAGATATATGGAGAAATTGGATTGACATCGGTTTCCAGGAACCAATCAGGAGAACCGGGTAAATCTTTTAACACAAAGCAGGCTGAAAAAAAGAAGGCCAAGGCCTGGGGAGGGGTTCAGTTCGGCAAAAAGCCTGAAAAAAAACCAAAGGAGAAGAGGGGGACTTTCGGGACCGGCAGTAAGGGAAAGCAGGAGTGGAAGGAAGAGAAAAAATCCTCCTGGCCGCTGCTTTCCGGTATTATTGCCGCCGCTGCGATCATTGGAATCGGTGTATTTTTCTTTATTTATTATCACAATCAGGCCATCAGTGATGAAAAGAGGATTGCCAGGTATGTGGAGGACATAAAAACCATCTCAGACCGGGAACAGACGGAGTATCTGGAGGAGGTCAGGGAGGCCGCTCCCGGCAAAGAGGTCTATGACCAGGCCCTGGAGATCAAGAGGAGCGACGACAGTGACGAGGAGAAACTGGCGGCACTGAAAAGTATCTATGAAGAGCTTGAAAAAGGCGATCAGAAGCTGATTGACAAACAGACAGAAAGCCTCAATGATGCCTATGGCCAGATTCAGGGGAAGTATAAAGAAGGAGAGAATAAAGAGTTCCTGATTACAGGGGAAGAGGAAAGGTTTCAGAAACTGGAGGAGGAATACGACGGGAATCTGAAAGGATATCACTTCACAACGGCGCAGAAGAACCTGGAGGATTATAAAAAGATGCTGGAAAACATGTCCAGATTTGACGATTCTTCGGCCAACTACTCTGCAAAAAGGATCCTCCTTGAAGATGAGTTCATGCCCTCCGTCATGGATTTTTCTGTCTCTGCAGACAGTTACGGCCCGAATCTCGATGCCAGCCATTTTGTCATCGCTGAAAAAATCGGGGATGGGAAAGCGGAGTACTGCAAAGTGACGGATGTGGAGGCATCCCCAAACGGAAAAATGGTAGACTATCAGGTACATTTTAAAACCAGGAATTCCAGTAATTATTCTGATAAGCGGGGTTATGTTCTTTTTGTCAGAAATGAAAAGGGAGACAATGGTTTTAAGGGACAGGGAGGCACCCTTCCCGAGGCAATGGTCCAGAAGGCTGTCGGAATCTTTATGAAAGATTTTGTGACAGCGTTCAATACGGACTGCAAGGCCCATAACTATGATGCCCTCGCCAACTATATCAACGATGATGAAGTGGAGGATGAATACAGGTCCATTGTCACGGCGGATGATATGATCGGTGAGGCCATCACCAATGTGGATAAGAATTTTAAGACATTTAAGATCGAGGACGGCGGCCATTGTACCATGACCACAACAGTCACTTATGAGATTGGAAAATACCGGAGCTGGGGAGAAGTCAGCAAAAGGGAACTTGAGAGATCATGGGTCAGAAATAATTACAGATTTCAGTATTACAATGGAAGTGAGTATATCATTTTCTACAACAGCAGCGGGGAACTCTGCGGTCAGATTCTGAGTCAGACTGATTTTAAGGTCAAGGAGTCCCTGGAGGAAGTGGAGACATTTTCCTACAGTATGACAAACACAGGTATCTCAAAGATTACAGGTCATATTCAGGGAGATGTTACAATTACCCATGTAGACGGACTTCAGCCCGTGGAGAACGGCACTCAGATTACCCAGAGCGATCTGGAAAACCAGGTGAACGAATTGATGGACGATTATGAAGAATCGCAGGAGGAAGACGACCAGGAAGAGTGGGTAGAAGATGGGTATGATGATGAAGTGGATAGTGAATTAGAAGATGAATAAAGGTGGACGTGACTTCGCTTTAAGTCTGCAGAATCAATAAGGACATGGTGGTGGAGCAGTATGGATAATACTTACACAGTGGCTTACAACCGGAATAAAGAGAACAGGGATTATTCCAGGACAGGGATTCTTCTGGTCAGTGCCGGTTCCGGCGTGGAGGAGATCTGTCTGGATGATTTCCAAAAAAGCCGGGTTCGGATCGGCAGGGAAGAAAAAAAGAGTGACATTATTGTTCGGTCCCCTGTGGTGGGAAGGGCTCATGGAGAGTTTTGCCGTAAGAACGGTGCCTGGTATTATGTGGACAATCATTCGACCAATGGCAGCTACCTGCTGAACCGTGGTCATTATGGAAAGATTGAGAGCAGCAGGATGCTGGGACCCCTCAGGGAGGGGATGATCTTCCTGCTGGGGGGCAGGAACAAGACTTCGGAGACGGACCATGAGTCTGTCATGATCATAATTACCAATCCTGACAACCAGAATCAGTTCCAGGGAGTGGCCATCGGTGACCGCAATTACACCATAGGCAGGGATGAATCCTGCGACCTGGTGATCAAGAGACCTGCTGTCTCTCGCTTTCATGCGCTGATCTTCAGTCAGGACGGCAAGCATGCCATCCAGGATAACCGAAGCAGGAACGGTCTCTTCCTCAATGGTGTCCGGGTGGACGGGGCAGCCTTCCTGGAGGAGAAGGACGTCATACAGATTGCCGGCAATATCCTGATTTATTCCTGCGGGATGCTCTTTTACCGGACAGCCACCACAGGAATCCAGTTGACCATGTGTAATCTGATAAAAAGGGTGGACCGCGGACAGAAAGTAATACTGTCTAACGTGAACTGCAATATAGAGAGCAATGAGTTCATCGCCATCGTGGGAGGGTCCGGCGCGGGAAAATCTACCTTGCTGAAGGCCCTGGGAGGCTATGATCAGTTTTATGAAGGCGAGGTGCTCTACAACGGCATTTCCCTGAGAAAATATTATTCAATCCTTAAAAATATCATCGGTTATGTGCCCCAGGAAGATATCGTCTATGAGAATCTTTCCCTTCGGAAAATGCTTTATTATACAGCGAAGCTCAAGATGGAGGATGGGACCACGGAGGAGGAGATTGACCAGAGAATCCTGGATGTCCTGGGACTGGTGGAACTGGTGGACCATCAGAACACCATGATCAGGAACTTGAGTGGAGGTCAGAAAAAAAGGGCCAGTATCGCCGTAGAGCTGCTGGCTGATCCGGGTATGTTCTTTCTGGATGAACCCACTTCAGGACTGGACCCGGGCACGGAACAGAAACTGATGCGGGTGCTGAACCAGCTGGCTAAAAGCCAGGGCAAGACCATTGTCATGGTCACCCACACAACCCAGAGCCTGGATCTCTGTGACCGGATTATTTTCATGGGGAAGGGAGGAAGACTTTCCTTTATCGGGACACCCGCAGAGGCAAAAGAATTCTTTCAGACAGATTCCCTCATCGAGATCTACAATATTTTAGAGGAGAACACCCAGGAGTGGGCAGACCGATTTGATCAGAAGAATCCTCCAGGCCCGCCGCCGGAGGTCACCACAGACCAGATAAAGGTCCCGGAGAAAAAGTCCGCTTTAGGTCAGCTTTTTTATCTGACACAGAGATATTCAGAATTGACAATCAATGACCGGATGCGGATCATGCTGCTCTTCCTGCAGCCTCTTCTCATTCCCATATTGATTAAAATTGTTGCCGATAAGGAAGTTTTCGAAGTCTATGAAAAGACAAAACCCATACTGTTCACCTACTCATGTTCAGCCATCTGGATCGGTATCTTCAACACGATCCAGGAAGTCTGTAAGGAGAGGGCTATCCTGAAAAGAGAGTATATGTCAAACCTGAGACTGACCACCTATGTCCTGTCAAAATATCTGGTTCATCTGGTGATCTCACTCCTGCAGTCCCTGGTATTTACAGGACTCTTCTATCTCCTTATGGGAAGCAGACTCCCCTCTCAGGGTGTGATCATGCCCTGCATTCTGGAGATGTTCCTGACCACCTGGCTGACCATCTACTCGGCATCCGCACTGGGCCTGGCCGTCTCCTCCGTGATGAAAAATGGAGACAGGGCTATGGCTGTCAGCCCCTTCCTGCTGATCATTCAGCTGTTATTCTCCGGAATTCTGTTTAAGCTGAAGGGGGCTTCAAAGATGATTTCTGTTTTCACCACCAGCCGATGGTCGGTGGAGGCCATGGGATGTCTGGTAAATATCCGGTCGGAGAGTACCGATGTCCCACTGATCATGGAAGCAGAGAAAAAGATGTTCGAACACAGCTGGGCCCACCTGGGCTTTTGCTGGACCATGATGCTGATTTTCCTGCTGGTATTCGGACTTTTGTGCATCAGTTTTCTGAGAAATGTGTCCAAGGACCGCTAGCAGCATTTTATAATATTAAGTTGGAAGTTACCCGTCATCCGGCCTGAAGATGAAATATGGAGGGATTATCTTGGCTGAAATAAATATCAATGCATTGAGAAAAGGGGTATTGCTCAATGGCCGCTATATTGTCGAGGATGTGCTGGGTATGGGCGGTTTTGGCATCACCTATAAGGGATTTGATCAGATTTTACAGATTCCCATAGCCATAAAGGAGTATTTTCCCAGGGAATTTGTCTCTCGAAGCCAGTCTGCCCGGGGAGATGGCTACAACTCCAGGATCAGCCTGATCAGTGATCAGGACCAGTTTACGGAAGGTTTGGAGCGATTTGTCTCAGAGGCCAGAACCCTCGCCCATTTCAACAGCCGCAATAACGGAAGTATCGTGTCTGTGACGGACTTCTTTTATGAGAACGGTACCGGCTATATGATCATGGAATATCTTCCCGGCAAGTCCCTCAAGAAAATGGTGATGGAGATGGATGCCCCCATGTCTGAGGAGCAGATTATCAAGCTTATGCTCCCTGTTCTTGAGGCCCTGGAATTGATCCATCGGGAAAAGGTCATCCATCGGGACATCAGTCCGGACAATATCCTGGTGAATTCCAAAGGGAAACTGACGTTGATTGATTTCGGTTCTGCCAGAGATATCTCCGTCACCCCCAATGGGCTGACGGTGGTTTTAAAGCATGGCTACGCGCCCATAGAACAGTACACGACAACAGATAAACAAGGCCCGTGGACGGACGTCTATGCCCTTTGTGCCACCATGTATTTTATGGTAACCCACGCGGTCCCGGATGTGGCGCCCAATCGGATTCTGACCGATGACCTGATGACCCTGGAGCAGCAGGGCATGCCGGTGTCCCACGCCTTTTCTGAGACCATAAGAAAAGGGTTGGAGATACGTCGGGAGGACCGGTTTCAGAATGTAGCAGAACTGAAAAAGGCCCTGGAGGCCAGTGGGAAAGCCGGGCAGCCGGCCCCCGCTCATTACGAGGGACGGACGGAGGCCTATGATGAGACCAGAAAGATTCTGGATTTTGATGGGACCATGACCTCTCCAATCTACGAAGAATCCGATGGAAGATCATCCTACGAAGGATCCGGCGGAAGATCATCCTATGAAAGACCCGGCGGAAGATCATCCTATGAAAGACCCGGCGGGAAGTCAGCCAATGGAGGGCCCGGCAGCAGACCTTTCTATGATGCGTCGATTTCAGGCAGCCATGAAAGCAGCCGGCTGTCGGAAAATGATAAAATGACCAAATTGCTGGTGCTGGTCAGCGTCCTTCTGGTGATCTCCATTGCCGCAGTGGGAGTTCTGATCTGGAAAAGCAGCAGGGCTCAGGAGACTGACTCTGACCAGGTACAGAAATCCTCAAACACAACTTTGGTAAAGGATGATACAGGCAATGGTCAGTCCGGCCAGACGGACAGCGGCCAGTCAGCCGGGAATGACTATGACAGTATATACGGTCCTGCAGAGGAAATCCATGGAAGTTATGTGACAGAAAAAGATGAGGAGGGCGGCTCCATCGATGGCAGGGAAAATCCGAGCACAGACAGCAGTATCGTGGATGTGCCGGAAGGAGCCCTGGTACAGGTTCTGGAAAAGAGAGTGAATTCGTGGGGAAGCTGGATTAAAATCGATTACTGCGGCGTTCAGAGCTGGCTGAGGGAAGACCAGCTGACCTGGTTTTCCGACGAGGATAAATTCCCGCAGATTACAGACAGCAGCCCATCAGTTACCGTCTATGTATATCCCAGGAGTAAGGATTTTAAGCTTCGGACCTCCCCGGAAAAAGACGAAAACGAGAGTAATGTGGCGGAACGAGGGGTTCCTTACGGCACTGAACTGACAGTGACGGAGATTCGCGACGGCTGGGGCAAGGTAAATTACCATGGCAAGACCTGCTGGGTGGAACTGTGCCACTGCAGAAATTATTTTGGAGATCACTGGAGAGTAGATGCTAAAAAGGGCATTTATTTCAGATCCAAGCCCAGGGAAGATGCCAAAAAGGTAATGAAGGAACGTATACCCGGCGGCACATCCCTGACCACCAGTGAGAAAAAAGATGGGTTTGGCAAAGTGGAATATAAAGGAAAAACGGGCTGGGTAAGCCTGCATTTCCTGACGATCGAATAAAAGAGAAAGGATCAAAGGTGACAATCAATGGACCATTTGAAAGGGATCGGAGAGGGTGTCGGCTCTGACAAAGGAGGGAGACTTGAGGTGTATGCCGGTGATCTGCGGGGGGAAATCATCACCATGGAGGACGGGGAGACATTTCTGATTGGCAGGGACATCAGCAAATGCGCCATTATCTGTAATTCTGCCAAGGTTTCCCGGGTTCATGTTTCCATCACCTGCCGGCGGAGAAATGACGGTCAGGTAGAATATCTTGTAAAAGACTTATCCACCAACGGCACCATATCCTCCATGACAGGTTTTCTGCCCAAAAATCAGGATGTGGTGATCAGACCGGGTACGGAAATCGGTCTGGGGAGATCCGATGAAACCATCAAATTTCTTGAATGAGGGATAAATATATGGTTACTTATTCTTACTTGTCAGAAAAAGGGGACCGGGACAAGAATGAAGACTGCGTCCGCATTATAAAAAAAGATAGAGAAAACTGGCTGTTTCTTCTGGCTGACGGACTGGGCGGACACGGTGGAGGGGAGATTGCCTCTGCCTTTGTGGTCGGGGAAGCAGGAGACTGCTATGACCAATCCCCTGATTCCTGCCCGGATCTGGGTCTGTGTTTTGAACATGCCCAGGAAAAGCTGCTGCGAAAACAACAGGAAGAAGACAGGACCGGAGCCCTGAAAAGTACCCTGGTCATGCTGGAACTGGGACCTGACCAGGCCCGCTGGGGACATATAGGAGATTCCAGGTTGTACTATTTTACGCAGAGGAAGCTTGCCGCGAGGACCTTAGATCACAGTGTCCCCCAGATTCTGGCCCTGTCGGGAGAAATCCGCGACGAGGACATCCGCAGGCATCCGGACAGAAACCGCCTGCTCAGGGTAATGGGATCGGACTGGGAGACTTCTTCCTATCAGCTTTCAGACCCGATTTCCTGCAGGGGAGATGAGGCCTTCCTTCTCTGCTCGGACGGTTTCTGGGAGTATATCGATGAAGGACAGATGGAAACCTGCCTTGCGGCTTCTGAAAACCCTGGACAATGGCTGGGGAAAATGAGAGATATTGTTCTTCGAAACGGTCAGGGACAAACTATGGATAACTATTCAGCTGTCACGGTTATGCTGTTTGGGAGGTAATTTTATTGAAATTTATGAAAAAGGATTCCCTGGAGCACACCGAGGAACTGGAAAATAATCTGGGAATCGTGGGAAGTGCCAGCAGCCGTCTTGGCAGCAGAAAAAGTCAGCAGGATGCCTATTATCTGAGCACCGCAGATCCAGGATGTGTACTGGCCGTGCTCTGCGATGGTATGGGAGGAATGGAGGGCGGTGAACTGGCCAGCCAGACGGCAGTACGTGCTTTTGTCAGGGATTTTGAAAAGATTCGAAATAAGGAAGACAACTTTTATGATTTCCTGCGGGAAGAGGTTGATGCCGCTGACCGGCTTGTCAGCAGCCTGACCGATGCCCGGGGCAGACGGCTTGATTCAGGGACCACCCTGGTGGCCTCCATCATTGTGGACGGGTTTTTCCAGTATGTGGCAGTGGGGGACAGCAGGATTTATCTGATCAGAGAGGGAACTCTCTATCAGATTACCCGCGATCATAATTATCTGCTTTATCTGGATTATCAGAGGAAGAAGGACCTGATGACCGAGGAGACCTATGAGATAGAGAAAAACAGGGGCGAGGCTCTCATCAGTTATATCGGCATGGATGGTGTCGCCATCACCGACGGCAACCAGCGCCCCTTTGCTCTGGAAGAAAATGATATTCTCCTTATGAGCAGTGATGGACTATATAAGGCTCTTGGAGACCAGGAGATTTCAAAGATTGTCCGGGAAAATATCACATCAGTAAGCCAGATTGATCATGCTCTGCAGGAAGCGGCAGGTCAGGCCGCCCCTGATAGTCAGGACAATACGACGGTGATTGTGCTTCGCTATCAGAAGATATAGATGAGGAGGGAAAAATGGAGACAGGGACTGTGAAGAAAGACTCATTAGTCTGTAATCCCGTGGCCGGCTGGGTGGTTTGCACCAAGGGAGGCAGCCGCGGGCAGGACTACAGGATATACAAAGGATTTAACCGTTTCGGCACATCGTCAGAAAATGATATTATCCTTGACCAGGAGCCGGAAGCGGCAGCATTTTCCCATTGTTCCGTGGTATATGACGATCGGGGCAACAAAAGTTATCTTGTGGGCGGAGAAGGCACAAAAACATGGCTGAACAAAAGCCTGCTGGACAGCCCGGAGGTTTTGAAAACCGGAGATGAGATTCAGATTGGGAATACCATATATATTTATATCGGTTTCTGCGGAGAAGGAAGATCCTGGAAGGAGGTGGAGGAATGAATATTATCCGATGCAGTAAAGGACACTTTTTTGATAAAGATACTTTTGACGAATGTCCCCATTGCAGGGTGATTGCCAACAGAAAAGGAACTCCTTCCAGTTATAGCTACGGTGATTTCTCCAGGAATACAGGGCGTCAGGACAAGAAAAAGAAAGACGACTCTCCGGACGAGCCTGTCACGGGAAAAATGGAATATGACAGCATGCCGGACGGGCCTGTCACAGGGAAAATGGAATACGAGAGCACGCCGGATGAGCCTGTCACAGGGAAAATGGAATACGAGAGCACGCCGGATGAGCTTGTCACAGGGAAAATGGAATACGGCAGCACGCCGGATGAGCCCGTCACAGGAAAAATGGAATACGACAGCACGTCGGACGAGCCCGTCACAGGGGAAATCGATCACAGCAGCTCCCCTGACAAGTCCTTCTCAGAGGAAAAGGCTGCTGGCATTCTGAAAGAATTCGCCTCAGAAGAATCAGAGCACACTTTCCGCATAGAGGCCCTGGATCTGGACTCCTTCGTGGAACTGACTGCCGGCCCTTTGGGAAGGGCAGCTGCAGATCAGGGAATCACCCCTGGAATGGAGGATCAGGAACCACTCTTTGAGGAATTGACCGAGGAGGACTGGAGGAGAGAATCAGCACGGTTCAGTGAAGAAAACGAGACAGGCCAAAAGGAATTGGAGGAGGCGTCCGGCCACACACCAGTGGAAGCGGAGGCATCTTTAAAGATAGTGAAATCACCAGAAGCCGCGGAATCACCAGAAGCCGTAGAAACACCAGAAGCAGTGGAAACACCGGCGGCCCCTGTCATAGGAAAA
Source organism: Anaerobutyricum sp. (assembly GCA_045112755.1). Lineage (GTDB taxonomy): Bacteria > Bacillota > Clostridia > Lachnospirales > Lachnospiraceae > Anaerobutyricum. Next base: position 19,767 of record JBGUIF010000038.1, on the reverse strand, counting down.
GCGGCACAGGCTGTACAGGACCTGCAGGATCTCCCTGTGGGCTGGCTGGTCTGTGTGGAGGGGCCGGCAGCCGGATCCGTCTTTATTTTGAGATATGGGAGAAGCAGTATCGGAAGAGCAGCCTCCATGACGATTTCTCTTCCAGGGGATACCAGTCTGTCAAATATGAACCACGCTTTTGTGGAATATGACGAAGGAAGGAAACAGTTTTACGTCCTTCCAGGCACTTCGAGAGGACTGTGCTATGTCGCTGACCAGCTTGTTCTGACCAGGACGCCGGTCAATAATTATGAAAAAATCAGCCTGGGAGAGTCAGAACTGATGCTGGTACAGCTCTGCGGTGATCATTTCGACTGGGACCTGTCTTTAAGATAAAAAGGGAAACCAGCCCTGGGAAAAGGAGTATATTTTGCAGGAAAGAAACGTAACTGTTCTCAAAAAGGGAGAGCGGCTGAAGGACAAATATATCATAGAGGATGTTCTGGGAGAGGGAGGATTCGGCATCACCTACTCGGGGTATGATGAGATCCTCAGTATCCGGGTGGCAATCAAAGAGTATTTTCCCCATGCGCTGGTGACAAGGAATAATGAATTCACCATGTCTGTTTCCGTATCCCAGACCAAATACCTGGATACCTTTGAAGAAGGAAAGAAAAAGTTCCTGAGTGAAGCCAGAACTCTGGCCATGTTCCGGGCCGAGGAAGGCATCGTCAGTGTCAATGATTTTTTTTCGGAGAACAACACAGCCTACATAGTGATGGAATATCTGGAGGGTTTCACCCTGAAAGAGTATCTGAATGGGGGAAATGTATTTTCCATGAAGGCGATTCTTCGGATTATGGCACCCCTTTTTGACTCTTTGGAGCTGGTTCACCAGAGGAATCTGATTCACAGAGATATCAGTCCTGACAATATCATGGTACTGACCAATGGCAAGACCAAGCTGATGGATTTTGGCTCTGCCCGGGAGATATCCGCAGCAGGAGAAAAGAGTATGTCCATCGTAATCAAACATGGGTATGCGCCTGTGGAGCAGTACCGGTCCCACGGTGTTCAGGGCCCCTGGACCGATGTCTATGCCCTGGCGGCCACCATATACAAATGTATCACTGGTGTAACGCCGGTGGAATCCATCGGCAGAATCATGAATGATACACTTAAACCGCCTTCGGCACTGGGTGTATCCATTGAACCGGCTCAGGAGAGAGCCCTCATGAAGGGAATGACTGTCATGAGAAATGACCGTTATCAGACCCTGGCCCAATTCCGGGACGCTCTCTATCATCCTGAGCGGAACAAAAGAGAGAAGCAGGGAACCGTGGATTCTGTGGACAATGTTACCCGCCGCGCACCAGTAGAGATGAATCAGATTCGCAAAAAAAGAGAGGACCAGGTCCGGCAGTTGTCTGAGGAAGAAATGAGAAGACAGTTTCATATGGATGCCGGGAAGAAATCCTCACCCCAGGATCAATTCGATCAGGAGAGCGGGGAAGGAATATCCATGGCAGCCTTGATTTTTTTAGGTGTTCTGACAGCAATCCTGTCGGCCCTGCTGACCATTTTTCTTCTTCGGTCCGGCGACATGTTTTCTATGGAGAAACACAGGCCGGAAGGAATGAGGGCGGGGTGTGCGCTGACGATACCCTTTGACGGAAATCCCCCTTATGACTATAATAGTAACATATGAAAACCGTAAAAGAACTGCGATTTGTAAAGGATGCACATCATGACAAAAGCAGAAGAGTATAACAAAACTGGTATAGAATATTTCTCCAGGAGAGATTACAAGACTGCGGCAGACTATTTTATCAAGGCCGCAAATGAGAAAGAGAATAACAGCCTTTATCTTTATAATGCCGGGAATGCCCTCTGCAGAGATGCTCTGGAGGGAAGAAAGGAAAGCTGCGCTCCTGCCAAGGCGTATCTGGAGCGGGCGGCAAAGCTCTTTAATGCAGATGCCTGTTATATCCTGGGCAACATTTATAATTCAGGGGTTTATAAGATTTTTGAGCCCAAAGATATGAGCCGGGCCCTGGACTTCTATCATAAAACTGTGGAATACAGAGCCCAGAGTAATCGGAATCTGGCAAGCGCCCTGAATAATCTGGGCTGCATCTACGGAAGCAGGAACGATTTCAAGAGGGCGGCTCTCTTCACCTGGCTGGCCCGAAAACTAGGCAGTTCCTCCGCCGGTGAAAACTACAGGACCTACGCAGGACTTCTCGGACGGGACCAGCAGCGCATTATAGAGTCCGCAGTGGATGCGGGGGATATCCCGCAGGCCCTTAACGGTCTGAATGCAAGCCCTGATTATGTGATTTCTGGAGAATCCGGTACAGCTGCTGCGGCCGCCGCTCCTGCAGCGCCTCCGGTAAAAGAAGAGCCTCACAAGTCTCTGGAGGAACTGATGAAAGAACTTAACAGTCTGGTGGGCCTGGAAAATGTCAAGAAGGAAGTCAGTTCCCTGGTCAACCTGATGCGGGTCTCCAGGATGAGAAAGGAGAGGGGGATGAAGGCCACACCGGTATCCCTGCATCTGGTATTTACCGGCAATCCCGGCACCGGGAAAACGACGGTGGCCAGACTGCTGGCCGGAATCTACAGGGAAATTGGCGTCCTGTCAAGAGGACAGCTGGTGGAGGTGGACCGGTCCGGTCTCGTGGCCGGCTATATCGGTCAGACCGCCATCAAGACCCAGGAGAAAATCAATGAAGCGCTGGGCGGTATCCTTTTTATCGATGAAGCCTACACGCTGGTCAAAGAAGGCAACGATTTTGGCCAGGAGGCCATCGACACCGTACTGAAAGCCATGGAAGACCATAGGGAAGATTTCCTGATTATTGTGGCCGGCTACCCGGTGCAGATGAACCAGTTCCTTGATTCCAATCCCGGACTTAGGTCGCGGTTTAATAAATTTATTGAATTTGAGGATTATACCGGGGAAGAACTCACTGCCATCTTCCGGCTTCTCTGCAAAAATGCAGGCTACACCCTCACTGCTGCCACTAAAAAATATGTTTCTGCCTACTTTGAGGACTATTATCAGCGGACCAGGGAAGGCGAGACCTCAGACAACGGACGGGCTGTCCGGAATTTTTTTGAGAAGGCGGTGGTAAACCAGGCCAATCGCCTGGCTTCCAAGAAAAATATCAGCGACAAGGAGCTGATGGTTCTGAAGGTCCAGGATGTGAGAGTGGAAGATGAGGACTCGGATGAAGAATAAAGCATGGTGGCTTCTCCCTCTGGCTTTGATGATTGCCATCTGGTATTTCTCATCGAAGTCCTCCGACGAATCTTCCATGATGTCCACAGAGGTGATTTTAGGCATTCTGAGATTTGCAGAAAGGATTTTCCCGGGAATCGATAAACCATTTTGGATCCGGTTTCTCAGCTGCCCTGTGAGGAAACTGGCCCATATGACAGAATTCACCGCACTTTTTTTCAGCCTGCTCCTGGCCATGGGCAGGAATGGTATCGGGAAAAGAGGATTGAAGGCTCTGGGCCTTACCTTCCTCTACGCTTGTATTGATGAGTATCATCAGACTTTTGTTCCCGGCAGAGCAGGCTGTGTGGAAGACGTGATGATTGATTGTCTCCTGCCATTCTTTCTGCTGCTCATTTATTATATTATTTCTGAACGAGGAAAAGATTCCCATTAATGGTGGAGAGCTTCACCTTCTGGAAAGGTTTGCTGCCGTGCTGGCCGCTGATTACCTTGACATTGCCGGGTTTTACCCGCAAGGATATTCCCTCGATGGAACAGTCGATGTCTCCCCGTTTGCTGACACCGTCCACGATCAGGCCGGTCTGAGCCGGCAGGGAGAGGTAGATATTACTGTTGAGAGTATCACACTCCACCATATTATTCAAATGGTTGAAGACGGCCCGGATCTCTCCGGAGGAGGTGGCAAAACGCCCGCCGCCGGAAATGTTCTGGGCAGTGATTTTCCCTGAAACAGAGTGGAGATCCACAAAGCCCTCGGCCCGGGCTACGTAGATGGGAGCCACAGAAGTGGCCAGCCTGATTCGCGGTGCATAGAGACCCCTCAGCTGGATGGAACCCTCACTGGTCTCTGCGGCGAACCGGTCCATGGTCCAGTCTTCTCCTGTGATGATACTGCCATACTGCGTGGAAATCTGCAGCTCACCCTTAAAACTTTCAGGGAGATAGACATTGACATGGAAACTCTGGTCCACAGACTCTCTCCGGCCGTAGCGGACAGTGGTTTTGACCCGGTTGCTGGAAACCTTAGCAAAGTATTCTGACCGGGACAGTCCGCCGATGTATTCTTCTATGGTCAGCTTGTCATCTTTGGCTTTATAAAGATAGATCGTCTCTGACTGGTAGCCGATCTGGAGATTTTTAACCTGTGAGATATCCAGCACCGTCACATGGTCCGGTGCGTCCTTGGATAAACTGGTCTGAACAGAATCTACTTTTGTCATATCACTCATATCTGATCCCCTCACTTATTTTTATAAAATAATGGCCGCTCGCAGCCGTGAATTATCTGGTAAATGCTGTGCAGATAACTCTATGTTTTATTATAGGATAATCCAAAAAGGAAAACAATGTCAGGATGGGGTATTTTCTTAGGTTTCTTGTCAGAGCAGGAGGACATTTTTCTCTCTTATATAATCCCCTCCTTATTTTGATGACGGTATGAACGGACCGTGGTAAAATAAATAGAAAATACAGGCTGCTAAATAGATATTGGAGTGAGTAAAAGATATGAAAACAGTCAAAGTAAGAGAGTTGATTCTTGGACAGGGAAGACCCAAAATCTGTGTGCCCCTGACAGGAAGATCACTGAGTAAGATAGAAGATCAGCTGGCAAATCTGAATCATTATCCGGCGGACATGGTGGAGTGGCGCTGCGACTGGTTCGAGGGAATTGATGACCGGTATGAGATTGGACAGGCCCTGGCGTTGATCAGAGAACAGCTGGGAGGCCTGCCGCTGCTGGTGACTTTTCGCACAGCTGCTGAAGGCGGAGAGCGGGCCATCGGGGAAGAGGCTTACTATACTCTGTTGAATGACCTGGCCTGCCGGCAGGAACCGGACCTGCTGGATATGGAGGCCTGGTTTAATCCTGAAAAGACGGCTTCTGTGACAACCGGACTGCATAGCCGGGGAAAGAAGGTGATATTGTCATATCACAATTTTTCAGAGACACCTCCTCTGGAAGAAATGACAGGGAGGCTTAAAGAGATGGCTGCCATGGGAGCGGATCTGGCTAAAATAGCAGTCATGCCGGGATCCATGGAGGATGTATACCGTCTGCTGCGTGCCACCAGCATGGTACATGAACTGGACCTGTGCCCGCTGATCACCATGGCCATGGGTCGTCAGGGACTGCTTTCCCGCCTTTGCGGAGAAATCTCCGGCTCCTGCCTGACCTTTGGCAGCGCAGGGGCATCCTCAGCGCCCGGCCAGGCTGCCGCCGACTGCCTGAAGCTGGTCCTGGAGGATATTCACAGAATTCTATAGACAGCCCTGATAAAAAACAAAATCCGGATGATAAAAAACGGCCGGCCCTGCCTTTGCAATGCTTTTCAAAGGAGAGCCGGCCTGTTATTTTACAGTTGGTCTTTCATCCACTGGATAATCCGGTCAGTGGCATGTCCGTCACAAGCACTCATGAATTTCTCACGGAAATCAGCAAGCCTCTGCCGGTCTATCCGGCTTTCCGCATGAACCAGAGCGTCAAGGAGAGAATCCTGGTCCTTGACAATGGGACCTGGTGTAAAGTCATCATAATCATAGTAAAAACCTCGCCAGTCACAGTAATCTTCATAATCAAAGGCGTAGAAGATCATGGGCTTCTGGAACAGAGAATACTCAAATACCAGAGAGGAGTAGTCGGATACACAGATATCAGCGGCGCACAGCAGGTCTTCTATGGACAGATGCTGTGTCACATCCATGGCAAAATCTTTGCAGCTTTCCGGAATCTCAGGCGGGATTTTCACGAAAGGATGGTGCTTGCAGAGAATAACATACTCATCACCCAGCTTTTTTTTGAAGGCGGGGAAGTCGATCATATCCGGAGATTTGGCCGAAGATACATGTCCTCGGAAGGTGGGGGCATACAAAATAATCTTTTTATCCCTGGCAGCAGGCATGACAGAGCAGACTTTTTCTCTGCGGCTCTGCACGAAATCAGGGTCGTAGAACTGGTCTGTCCGGCTGATTCCCAGGGGCTTGACGATCCCCTTGGGAAGATGCATGGCCTCCTCATAGGCCCACACAACCTCCGGGCTGCTGACAGTCACCAAAGACAAGTTGCGGTAGTTGGGGAAACGATCAAGAGTTGCGGCATCAGCTCCGAACTTTTTCTCTGTTGTACTTCTTCCAAACTTTTTAAATGCACCGCAGCCATGCCAGAGATTGATGGCTTTGGTCTCTTTTCTCAGAGGAATGCAGGACAGAATTACAGAAGCCTCGTCAAGAATTACATACCTGGAAGTGGCCAGTTCCTCCAGCATTGCTTCTACTTTTCTGGTATAAGCCTTTCCGCGGATGAAATTATACTGGACAAAGGCACTCTTCAGTTCATATTCTCCGCTCTCTTTCAGAGTCTTGTAGATGACATCAAAGGAGTTGGACAGGCTGGTAAACCGCATCTCCAGAAAGAGAACTTTGTTGTCCTGTACGGGCTTTTCACAGCATTTTTTGTAGTAGGCCGGGAAATAATGCAGGTATCTGTAATTCCTGCGGAGCGTCCGTAAATTCTTCATTATCGGCTTTTTTATTTTGTTTATAACAGACATATCTAATCTCCTTTATTTGAACTGAAACAATGGTATGATTATAGCAGATTTCTGCAAACCTTTCAATCTCTGACGCAGGATTCTTATGATTTCAATCATAAGAGGAATGTGCAGGAATTATCTTCTCTCTGGCATAGGTCTCGTATCTGCGTCAGAGATTGAGCCTCCGGCGATTACGATTGAACTCATATAGAAAGTGTTGAAATTTTTTGAAATACTTTATATTATATATACATAAGGAGGAGAAAAGAATGGTGTATTTTATAGTTGGAGCATTGATTCTGGCACTTGTCTGTTATCTGATCATCTCCAGGAAATATACGGACCAGAAGAGGGACGATTCCGCCAGGGAAAAAGCGATGGTAAGCAGGACTGCCGGGGCAGAAAGTGATGCCGGTCAGATCAGTCAGGATGCTGAGGCAGGAAGCAGCAGAGCTGCAGCGTCAGATAAAACCAGGAAGAATCAGGGAGAGAATCGGCCTGCAAAAGAAGAAAGAGCAGGGAAATCCGGAAGCAAAAAGGCCAGAAGCGGCGATGAGGAAACTGAAGCTGCCCCTTCCGGTACAGCGCAGGATACTGCCCGCAGGACAACAAAACCCCGCCCGGTCAGAACGGAGAAGGAGGAAGCTGCCTCAGAAATCTACGATTGTATCAACAAGGGATTGAGACAGGCCAGTGTCTGCTGGGAAAGGGGAGAATTGGACCAGCTGAAAGAACTGGGAAGCCTTTCTTTGTCCGTCAGAAAATATTATGATGAGATCCTTCAGGGATTGCGGGATGATCAGAGAGATCTGCTGATTCACTACCGGGAGGCAGTGGACCTGGAGGAGCGGGAAGACCGGCTTTTTGTCCGTCTCAAAGAGGGTGCTGATTCCGAGCAGCTGCTTTTTGATTCCATGATGCCCTTCTATCCCTATTACGGCAAAGACCTGCAGGCTCAGGGAATCCGTTACGGATCCATGCTCTCCAGGGATGTCCTTTCCCTTTTCCATCAGCTGACAGGAAGAAAGTTCCGTATCGGTTTCCACAGGAGGTATCGGAGCGGCGTGGATTCCTTTGACTGGAAGGACAACCATTATCGGGTCAGAGATCCCGAGGGCAGACTGTACTGTGATGCGGATTTTGTGGACGGAAAGCTGGTCAGCGGCTATGCCAGAATCCCTGCAGACCAGGGGTCTGATGAGGATTGGAAGGTGTTTCAGGCTGGGATTTTCGCGGACGGCTGTCTGAAGGATGGGACCATCTGTTACCAGTATCAGAAAAAGATCCGCTGACAAAAAGAGTGTTGAAATAAAAAAAGCCATGGCAAAGAAGACTGCAGTCCGCACTGTTTCGCCATGGCTTTTTTATTATTTTGATAATTTCATGTGCCGTCTTTGACAGCTTTTCTTTGAGTCTGTTCTACACCGGGTCAGCTGAGAGCTGCGGTGACAAGGGACATCTTATATACTTCATCAGCAGTGCAGCCGCGGCTCAAGTCATTGACCGGGGCATTCAGACCCTGAAGCACCGGGCCTATTGCCTCGTAGCCTGCCAGGCGGGCAGCCACTTTATAGGCGATATTGCCGGCATTGATGTCCGGGAAAATAAAGACATTGGCCCGGCCGGCTACCTTGGAGTCCGGCGCCTTCAGCTTACCGACTGCCCGATCGATGGCTGCGTCAAACTGGATCTCTCCCTCCACGTTGAGGTCCGGTGCCAGCTTTTTCACCAGGGCAGTGGCCTCAGCCATCTTTGTGACATCCTCGCCTTTTCCTGAACCCAGGGTGGAATAGGAGAGCATGGCAACACGGGGCTCGATACCGAAAGTCTCAGCGGTCTTTGCGCTCTCAATGGCAATCTCAGCCAGCTCCTCGACATTGGGCTTAATGTTGATGGCACAGTCAGAAAAAGCAAACTTCTTACTTCCTTTGATCATGATGAAGGAAGAGCTTACAATCTTGTTGCCGGGCTTGGTCTTGATCAGCTGCAGAGCGGGCCTTACTGTGTCGGCAGTGGAGTAGGTTGCTCCGCCCAGCAGACAGTTTGCCTTGCCCATTTTAACCAGCATGGTGCCGAAGTAATTGGTTTTCTTCAGATTGGCCCGGACCTGTTCTTCGGTCATTTTACCCTTTCTGAGAGCAACCATGGTCTGGACCATTTCCTCGATTTCGTCATAATTGTTGGGATCAATGATTTCACATTTACTGATGTTATACCCGCGTTCTTCCGCCATTTTATTTATTTCATCCGGGTTGCCGAGTAGAATGACATGAACGATGTCATGTCTGCTCAATTTTTCTGCAGATTCCTGGATGCGGGAATCTGTTCCTTCCGGATATACGATTGTGGGGAATGTTTCTTTTAAAGCATGTTCTAATTCGTGAAACATAGTAGGCCTCCAATTCCATTTTCTCCAAATTAATTGTTTGATTGTGCAGGGCTGCACTATTTTACTATAACATATATTTCTCGTATGTATAACAATTTTTCCTGGAAATTTCTTTTTGTTTTTTGGAAGATTTACTTTTCTGTAGGAAAATCTGGAATCCTGTGCTATAATTATAACGTTGGAATTTTTCAGGATATACATTTCCATTATGTCATTTTCACAGATCATTCACGATCAATTTTCCGCGATATTATTTTATTATTATCTTGATACAGCGTTTGTTACTGACAGTATCTGCCTGCTGACCCTGCTTAAAGAGCTGGTTTAGGGGAGGACTCTGTTCATATCCATACGCATTTTGGGAAAAGAGGAAAGTGAAATGAAAATAAGAAAAACCTGTCTGCACATTCTGACGGGCCTGCTGACCCTGTTCATGATTCTGGCGGTGAGTGACAGGATCTTTCTGTGTGACCTGCACGCAGAGTCCTGTGTTCTGGACAGTGAGGACTTATCTGAGACTGAGGAGGAAATCGAGAGTCAGAAAGGAATGGACATCAGTGAGAAGGCGACGGTGATTCTGGATAGTACTCCTCTCTATGAGGACCAGGAGATGACGAGCGTCATCACCACCCTCAGAAAAGGGCAGGTCATTGAGATCACCAGGTACGAGGGGATGTGGTGTCAGGTACAGGCTGAGGATTACAGCGGATACTGTATGGAGGACAGCCTTCATGTTCATACCCTGGACTATGATGAAGTCGTGGAATATGGGAAAGGCTTTGTGGGGAATCCCTATGTCTGGGGAGGAACCAGTCTGACCAAGGGATGTGACTGCTCTGCTTTTATCATGAGGATCTATGAGCATTTCGGAGTCAATATCCCCAGGTCTTCCTTCTTTCAGCAGACAGCGGGGGTGGAAGTGAAGGATCTTAAAGATGCCCAGCCCGGCGATATTATCTGCTATGAGAACCATGTGGCCATGTACGTTGGCGACAATAAGATTTTGCACGCAAAAGGAACCAAGAGCGGTATTGTCATTACTGACGGGGCAGATTACCGCAGGATTCTGTCCATACGCAGGATATTCTGAGCCAGGAGGTACAGCTGATGCAGTATTATATTGATTTGTCTACTGAGCAGTTTCAGGAACTTAAAAATCACGAATCAGAGGTGGTGAGGCTGTCAAAAGAAAAGGCCATAGAACTGACCGGCACTGACAGGCAGCCCTTTTTTACGGAGAGTGATACCTTGAAAGTCTACCATCCTTCCAAGGACCCGGAAGCTCTCCGCTTCGCCGTGACCGGACCCTCCAGGGAGACTGAGGACGGCAGCCTGGAGATCCCTGTGGAGATCCTGGAGTGGATGGCTATCCTGTAAGCCATCCTGTAACTGGCCGGAAAGTATTTTCCGGATTTACTTCTCCCTTAACTGCTGGGCCATGATCATGGACAGGTAGGACCTGCAGGTGGTCTCCTCCATATTGTGCCCCAACTGTGTGAGAACCTGCTCAAGCCTTTCCAAAGCCGCTTCCCTGGTTTTGGATACCCTGCCGGAATCAATGGAGCAGCCGGCTTCCGGAACCAGAAGCTCCAGTTCAAGAAAAGAGCCCAGTCCCTCTACCTGGTCGACACAGGCGGTCACATCTTCCCGGTGATAATATTGACGTAACTTGGAGACAGGGTACTGGTTTTCATAACCGAGAGCGGTCAGAATCTCTGCCGTTGTATCGGCATCTTCGACAGCTGTTTCCAGTTCTTTCCGGGTCATGGAGACCTGATCAAGCTTCCTGCCTTTGTAGGTCAGGAAGCTTTTTGTCGTTCTTTTATGAAGATTTTCAGAGCTGCGGATGCGCAGGGCCTCATCACTTTTTATAAAGTCCCTGGCAGATCCTGAAAAATAGAGATCATATTCCCGGATGAGGTCTCCCGGGATGAAACCTTCCCGGATCAGGGCGGCTTCTGTGACGGATCTCTTGTAGATAGGCAGTTTTAATTCGACTTCAATCATTTTTTTCTCCAGTCTCTTCCTTTTGGGCCGTGCTGCCCTGGACTGCCTGGGCTGTACTGGTCTGAGCGGCTTCATTCATCAGACCGTCAGGATTGGAGTAGGACGGTCCGTACTTGACATTATTATAGAACGCAGTGTTTCCGGCGGCACTGGTCAGGACCAGGGTGTCATCAGAAGGGTAGAAATCCACATTGACCTGAGAGAAACCATCCGGAAGACCGTCAAAGACATGGGGCAGTTTCTGAGCAGAAGAATAGAAAGTGTAAAAGGTGAAAGTGTCATCCCTGCTGTAGAGATAGAAAAAATTATTCTCAAAATGGACGGTATTGCCATTGCTTTCATCCATACTGTACACTTCCATATAATTATCATAAAGCTTCAGGATATAGGTTAGTCCATCATCCGTCTCAGACTGAGGATTCGTAGGGGCTTCGGCCTTTTTCTTCTTCTTGTTCCCGGCATTCTGATCCGCCCCGGCGGACTGTTCAGAGCCGGCAGGAGAGGCTGTGGATGCCTGGGCCTGTACAGGATTATTTCCTTCAGGGAGTTCCTGAAGAGCAGGACTGGTATTTTTCGAGTACCACACATCATTTTCCACCATACCGAGCAGCGGGCTGCCGGACCAGAAGAAGGTCATGTGATCTTTGACAAAGAAATAGCTGATGTTCTGGCAAGTGAGGACCAGCTTATCTTCTGATGGGAAGAAATAATTCAGTTCCATCCGGCCTGAGGCTGACACCCAGCCGGACGGGAGCATATGGTTCCCCCCATTGTTCATACGCAGGATGATGGTCCCGGTCTGATCGGAAAATGTTCCGGAATAAATCTCTGCATTTTGAATAACATCCTTCATCCGGAAAGTACCGTCACTGTCAAAAGTAATGGCAATATTATCGCAGGAATAGTTCCTGTCGTGGCCCAGGGCGTTGCCTGTGCCGTTCCATGTCCCCGTCAGATCAGTCTCCTCTCCTTTGACATCTACGCCGTTCTTCTGGCAGGCACAAAGCCATAAGGCCAGACTTGCCAGGATAATAATCGATAGAAAATGCAAGAATTTTTTCATTGCTGTTTTCCTCCATGCCGCTCATTATGAGATATTTATAGAATAAATTATAAATATTTTATCATATTTTTAGATGGATATCCATTCTCTTTGGTTGCACGATAAAAAAACCTGTTGTATACTGAATTTCAGACCTGGAAATATAGCAGGACTCTGTCCGTAGTTCTGCGGTGAATGTAGATAAAGGAGGTTCTCCCATGGAAATGATTTCTATTGAACGTGAACTTAAGAATAATTCTTATCCCGGACGGGGCATTATTGTCGGAAGAAGTGCAGATGGCAGCAAGGCAGTAATCGGCTATTTTATTATGGGCAGAAGTGTCAACAGCCGCAACCGTGTCTTTGTGGAAGATGGAGACGGCATCCGCACTCAGGCCTTTGATCCATCCAAGATGGAAGATCCCAGCCTGATTATCTATGCGCCGGTCAGGGTGCTTGGCAATAAGACCATCGTAACCAACGGCGACCAGACAGACACCATTTACGAGGGACTCGACAAACAGCTCACCTTTGAGCAGAGCTTAAGAAGCAGAGAGTTTGAGCCGGACGCACCCAATTATACCCCCAGGATTTCCGCGGTGCTTCACATTGAAAATGGAAATTATAATTATGCAATGTCCATTCTTAAAAGCAATGGTGGTGATCCTTCCTGTTGCAATCGGTTTACCTTTGCCTACAACAATTGCCCGTCAGGTCAGGGACATTTTATTTCCACCTATCTCCATGATGGCAATCCTCTGCCCAGTTTTGAGGGTGAGCCGAAACTTATCGCTATTCCTGATGATATGGATGAGTTTGCAGATACACTCTGGGACAGCCTCAACGAGGATAACAAGGTTTCCCTCTTCGTTCGTTATATTGATATCGAGAAGGGAACCTGGCAGTCCAGGATCATCAATAAGAACCAATAAAAACCAATAAAACCAGGATAATTTATCCGCTGAAATCTGCTGTTTATAGAAAGGAATCAAATTCATGAAAGAGTTAGAGTTAAAGTATGGTTGTAATCCGAATCAAAAGCCGTCCCGCATCTATGTGGAGGGAGGGGAGCTCCCGATTAAAGTGCTGAATGGACGTCCGGGCTACATTAATTTTATGGATGCCTTCAATGGCTGGCAGCTGGTCAGTGAGCTGAAGAAGGCCACCGGTCTTCCGGCAGCCACTTCCTTTAAGCATGTCTCTCCGGCAGGTGCCGCTGTAGGCCTGCCCCTCTCAGAGACTCTGGCAAAAATCTACTGGGTGGACGATCTGGGAGAACTTTCACCCCTGGCCTGCGCTTATGCCCGAGCCAGAGGGGCGGACCGTATGTCCTCCTACGGTGATTTCATTTCCCTGTCCGATCCCTGTGATGTACCCACGGCAAAGATGATTCAGCGGGAGGTCTCCGATGGCGTGATCGCCCCGGCATATGAGCCCGAGGCTCTGGAGATTCTGAAGACAAAAAAGAAGGGGAATTATAATGTCATTCAGATCGACCCGAATTTTGTTCCTGCAAAGACCGAGCGCAAGCAAGTGTTTGGCATTACCTTCGAGCAGGGAAGAAATGAGCTGAATATCGGCCCTGATTTCTTCGATAATATCGTTACAGAAAATAAAGAACTGACTGACCAGGCCAGGATTGATCTGACAATTTCCATGATCACCCTCAAGTATACCCAGTCCAACTCTGTATGCTACGTTAAGGATGGGCAGGCCATCGGAATCGGTGCCGGCCAGCAGTCCCGTATCCACTGTACCCGCCTTGCCGGCCAGAAGGCTGACAACTGGTGGCTCCGCCAGTCTCCCCAGGTAATGAACCTTCCCTTTAAGGAGGAGGTGCGCCGGGCAGAGCGGGATAATGCCATCGATGTTTACATGGGTGATGAGTATATGGATCTCCTGGCTGACGGCGCCTGGGAGAATGTCTTTACAGAGAAACCAGCCGTATTTACCCGGGAAGAGAAGCGGGCATGGCTTGATAAGATGCAGGGCGTGGCTCTGGGTTCCGATGCCTTCTTCCCCTTTGGTGACAATATCGAGCGGGCACACAAGAGCGGCGTCAAGTATGTGGCTCAGCCTGGTGGTTCCATCAGGGATGACAATGTCATTGAAACCTGCAATAAATATGGTATGGTAATGGCCTTTACCGGCATCCGCCTTTTCCACCACTAATCAGTCCGGCAGGGAGAGACTGCCAGAAAGAGTAAGCCGGAAAACGTCAGAAGGGGCTGCCGCTTTAATGCGGCTGCCACGTTGATTTAAAAGGCAAGGATCCCTATGTCCTGTGTTGTGTCAGTTGTTGGCATCTGTTCGTCTGATGACGGACTGAAGAGCAGTCCGTCCCAGAACGCACAGACACCACCAAATGACAAACACGCTGGACATGGGGATCCTTGTCTCTATCTCAAGTTCCTGATCCGCTTTTGATATGCTCCTTTTTAGGTGGCAGCCTCTGTTCATGTGCTTTATTTCTGCAGCAGATCCAGCTGCTCATAGAAATCCGGGTAGGATACGTCCACGCAGGAAGAGTCCTTGATGATTGTGGGACCTTCGGCGTTGAGAGCTCCGATGGAAAAGGTCATGGCGATTCTGTGGTCCATGGAACATTGGATCCTGCTTCCGTGAAGCGGCAGCCCTCCCTGGATGATAAAGCCGTCATCTCTGGGGACGATATCGGCTCCCATCCGCTGCAGGTTTTCGCTGACGATGGCGATGCGGTCTGACTCCTTTACCCGGAGTTCCTGCGCGTCCCGGATGATGGTCTCACCTTCAGCAAAACAGGCCATGAGAGCGATGACCGGAAGCTCGTCAATCAGGGTGGGAATCAGATCACCCTCGATGACTGTTCCCCGGAGCCGGCTGGTCCTCACTCGAATGTCCGCCACCGGTTCTCCGCCGGCTTCCCTCTGGTGGAGCAGGCTGATGTCTGCGCCCATTTCCCGGCAGACCTGGAGTATTCCGGCCCTGCTGGCATTGATTCCCACATTTTCTATGATCAGGTCAGAGCCTGGGGTAATCAGTCCCGCCACAATAAAATAGGCAGCGGAAGAGATATCTCCCGGGACCTCAATGTTCTGGTTTTTCAGCCGGGCTGGCGGTGTGACAGAGCAGGTTCTTCCCTGGGAGACAACCTTGACGCCGAAGGACCGGAGCATCCGCTCTGTGTGGTCTCTTGACAGGGCCGGTTCCGTCACGCTGGTCACTCCGTCGGCATAGAGTCCGGCCAGAAGAACGCATGATTTTACCTGAGCAGAGGCCACTGGCGAGTCATAGTGAATGGCTTTCAGAGGACGGCCCTCGATACACAGAGGGGCACAGTCATCCCCCTTCTGGCTTTCGATGGAGGCACCCATGAGTCTTAATGGTCTGATAATCCTGCCCATGGGACGACTGTTCAGGGATGCGTCCCCAGAGAGGACTGATGGAAAGGCCTGACCGGCCAGAATACCGGAGATCAGTCTGGTGGTGGTCCCGCTGTTGCCTACATCCAGGATCTTTGTGGGAGCGCTGAGGCCGTGGAGTCCCTTGCCGTGAACATAGATGACTTTATCTTTCTCACAGATCTCTATTCCCATCGCCCGGAAACAGTCGATGGTGGCAAGGCAGTCAGCCCCCTTCAGGAAACCGTGGATTTCTGTGACGCCCTCTGCTAAGGCGCCGAACATGACAGCCCTGTGACTGATGGATTTGTCTCCGGGAACTCTGAGCCTGCCCCGGAGATTGTTTGTTCTATTTATAATGCGCATGGCTGCAGTGCTCCTTTTACATAATCGCTGGATTCAGCGTGTGTGCACGACATAGTTTTTTCCTTTGAGGACCTGAGCCGCCTTCTGACAGGACTCAGCGTCATAGAGGATGATTTCCAGAACGCCCTCCTCAAACTCCCTGTTGTGAACGATACCGATATTTTTGATACTGATATTGTTGAAGGCCAGCTGGGAGGCAGCTGTGGCGATGGTTCCCGGTTCATCAGGAATGTCGATATAAAGTTTGTGAACTTTTTCAAAAAGTCCTGTCCCGTGATCGGGCACAGAGTTCCTGTACTCCCCTGCCTCTCTGAAATATTCGTTGACGTAGGCCCCGTTGTCCTGGTCAAGGGCCTGGATCATGGTATTCAGGTCGCTGATGATATTTTCCAGCAGCTTTCGGATATTGGGAGAATTGCTGGAGCAGATCTGCTCCCACATAATCGGGGAAGAGGAGGCGATGCGGGTGATATCTTTGAAACCTCCTGCTGCCAGCTGCTTCAGCATCCCGTTGCCTGTATCAGCCCGCCTTACCAGGTGAACCAGCTCAGCGGCGATGATGTGGGGTACATGGGAGATCGCTGCTGTGATGTAGTCATGCTCCAGCGGCTTCAGGGTGACCGGAAGCGCTCCGAGACTTTGAATATAAGAAGAGAAACGGGCCGTCATGGCGAAGGGTGTCTCATCTCCGGGTGTCAGGAAATAGTAGGCATTCTCCAGAAGATGGTCATTGGCGTTGGAAAAGCCGGATTTCTCCGAGCCCACCATGGGGTGGCCCCCGATGAAATGCTGATCCATATCCAGAGCTTCCACGGCCTGCTGGATCGGTGTCTTGACACTTCCTACGTCCGTGATCAGACAGTCTGCCGGCAGGATATCTTTTAAAGCTTTCAGGTATTCAATATTGACGGAGACGGGAGCACACAGAAAAAGGATGCTGCAGTCCCCGAAGGCCGGATCTGACGCTTCGACCTGACGATTGACGATGCCGCGCCCCACAGCCAGGTCCATGGAAGTCTGGTCCACATCACAGGCATAGATGACTGTGGAAGGATGCAGGCGTCTGATCGTGGCGGCAATGGACCCTCCAATCAGGCCAAGACCGATAAAACCCACAGTGATGGATTCTGTAAACATAATAAAACCTCCGATGCTATAAACATATTACTCCGGTCTGCACAAAATCATATGCACAGAGGACGGGTCGGATTACTATGCCCATTTTACCGTTAAGGAATGACAGTGTCAACACTTTTTAGCATTAAAGTGCAAAATTATAAAATGGAGCCGGCCGGGATGCGGAGGGCAGATGTTCAGGGCAATTTGGTAAAATTGCCCTTGTAATGCAAAGTGATTTTTAGTAAAATAGTCTTGTGAGTTTTGTTCGGGCTGACCATCGTCAGTCTTTTTTGACGAATTGATGCGGAACTGAATTCCGAATTAAATACTATAAACAATATAGGAGGAACTGATTTATGAATGTATATGCTACCGAGAATGTAAGGAACGTCGTACTGCTTGGACATGGCGGATGTGGAAAGACTTCCCTGATTGAATCCATGGCTTTCGCAACAGGTGTAATCAAGAGAGTACGTACAGTAGCCGAGGGCGGTACCGTCAGCGACTATGATAAGGAAGAGATCAAGAGAAAGTTCTCCATTCAGGCAACAGTTGTTCCTCTGGAGTCGGACGGTGTTAAGGTAAATATTCTTGATACTCCCGGCCTTTTTGATTTCGCAGGTGAAGTTTATGAGGCCCTCAGTGTGGCTGACGCTGCAGTGATCGTCATCAACGGTAAGTCCGGCGTTGAAGTGGGCACCCGCAAGAGTTTCGACTTCTGCGCAAAGAGAGGGATTCCGGTTATCGTATATATCACAAACGTAGAGGACGAGCATGTGGATGCTTCCGCCATCGTGGAAGAGCTTCGTGAGAGCTATGGCAACAAGATTGTTCCCTTCCAGATGCCGCTGAAAGAAGGCCATGATTTCAAGGGCTTTATCAATGCCGCCAAGATGCTGGTATGCACTCAGAAGGCTGACGGCAGCTTCGATGAGGCTGTTGTGGAAGAAGGCGAGAATGATGAGCTTGATGAGTATCGTATGCAGCTGCTGGAGGGCGTTGCCGAGACCAGCGAGGAACTGATGGAGAAGTTCTTTGAAGAAGAGCCCTTCACAGAGGAAGAAATCAGTCAGGCCATCGTGGAATCTGTGGCCGGAAGAGATCTGATGCCGGTAATCTGCGGCGTGCTCGGTCCAGACTTCAGTGCCAAAGTTCTCCTCGAGGCTATGGTGAAGTATTTCTCCGCCCCTGGTGTGATTGCTGACCAGTTTGTGGGCAGGAAGGTTAAGAGCGGTGAGGAAGTCAAGGCCGGCTTCGATCCTGCTGCCCCTGTCAGCGCTTATGTATTCAAGACCATCGTGGATCCTTTTGTGGGACGTTTCTCCCTGATCAAGGTTACCGACGGTGTCTTCAAGGCAGACAGCACTGTCTACAACAGCAACAAGGAGACAGAGGAGCGTATTGGTAAGCTTTACATCCTCCGCGGCAAGGACCAGTTTGAGGTCAGCGAGATCAGCGCCGGTGATATCGGTGCCATCGCCAAGCTTTCCGTGACCAAGACAGGTGACACCCTCTCCCTGAAGGCAGACCCGGTTATCTTTGACCAGGCTAAGATGCCGGTTCCTTATACTTTCATGCGCTATGAAGCCAAGTCCAAGGGTGATGAGGACAAGGTTTCCTCCGCACTGAAAAAGCTCATGGATGAGGACCTTACCCTCCGCGAGGAAAATGATAAGGCCAACCGTCAGATGCTCCTTTACGGAATGGGAGATCAGCATCTTGAGATCGTAAGAAGCAAGCTGGCCGACCGTTATAAAGTTGAAATCGATCTGGTGAAGCCGAAGGTGGCCTTCAAAGAGACCATCCGGGGCAACACAGAGGTTCGTGGAAAATATAAGAAGCAGTCCGGTGGACATGGACAGTACGGTGATGTTCTCATGACCTTTGAGCCCAGCGGAGACCTTGAAACTCCTTACGAGTTCTCTGAGAAGATCTTCGGCGGCGCCGTACCAAAGAACTACTTCCCGGCAGTGGAGAAGGGTATCTCCGAGTCCTGCCTGAAGGGACCGCTGGCCGGCTATCCGGTGGTGGGCATCAAGGCAACACTGATCGATGGTTCTTATCATCCTGTGGACTCCTCCGAGATGGCCTTCAAGATGGCTGCCATCACAGCCTTCAAGAATGGTGTCATGGAGTGTAAGCCGGTTCTCCTTGAGCCAATCGTTAACCTCAAGGTGGATGTTCTCGATAAGAACACTGGTGACGTTATGGGTGACCTCAATAAGCGCCGCGGCCGTATTCTCGGCATGAACCCCATCGAGGGCGGACGTCAGGAGCTGGTAGCTGATATTCCGCTGGCAAGTCTTGTGGGATATTCTACAGATCTGCGTTCCATGACAGGTGGAAGCGGAGAGTTCTCCTATGAGTTCAGCCGCTATGAGCAGATGCCTGCAGATGCTCAGGAGAAGGTTCTCAAGGAGGCTGAGGCAGAGAAGGAGAAATAAGAGACCTGACAGCGGGTTTTAGAAGAGATTCTTATCAGGATCCGGAGGCGGTGATTCTGCCTCCGGGTCTCTTTTCATGATATGGGAAATTACTCTATATTTCCTTTATCAGGATGTACTGAATTAAATACTTGATTAGAAGCCCATAATATGGTAATATCTTTCAGGTAAAAACACGTGTATTTGTGTGGCGAACATTTTCGGCGTCGACAGGAGGAGCACATGGAGACAGAAACGAAGTTTTACACAGTGAAAAGAAGAGCC
>JBGUIF010000037.1:0-41512 GCA_045112755.1 Anaerobutyricum sp. | reverse complement strand
TGAAAGAAAGCGGGAGGAGAATCTGCCGGGCCCGGCTGGTGGCGGATGCCATAGCAGCCTTTGAAAAGAATTACCGGCAGTTTGCAGCCGTGAAAGACATGACCCCGTTTCTCAAGGAGTATAATGACAGACTGATCAATGTAAACCGGGAAGTGCGCATTATAAAAGACGGGAAGGAACTTGTACGGCGTGCCCTGGGCATCAATGAGCGGGGAGAACTGCTCGTGGAGGACGAAAAGGGCAGGAGAGAGTGCATTATTTCCGGAGAAGTGTCAGTGAGAGGAATTTATGGCTATGTATAACGAAAATAAGATCCTCTGTGGATCGAGCAGCTATGACAAAGTGTTTTATTTCAATCCGGAGTTTGATTCCCTTCCAAAAGAAGTCAGGCAGGAGCTTCAGATCATGTGTGTGCTTTACACAGCTCAGGTGGGAGGCATCCTCCGACTGGAATACGATGAGGAGGGAAATCTGCTCTTCACGGTGGAAGCCCGTGAAGATGACTTTTTATTTGACGAGATTGGCAGCGGGTTGAAAATCAAAGAGATCCAGGATGAAAAAAGAGACCTTCTTGAAAGCCTGGAGACATATTATAGAGTATTTTTTCTCCAGGAGGACTAAAAGCTATGCTGATAGGAATTGATATAGGCAACACGGATTTTACCATCGGAGTATTCCAGGGGACAAAGCTCCTTGACACCTTCAGGATGAGAACGAAGATCAACAGAACCTCCGACGAGTACGGTGTCTTCATGATGAATATCCTCAACTACAAAGGGTATCGGGTCAGGGATGTGGAAGATGTGATCATAGCCTCTGTAGTGCCGGCGGTGATGCATTCGTTCACCAGTGCCATCATAAAATATTTCTGTGTCAGGCCCATCATTGTGGGGCCCGGCATCAGATCGGGAATCAAGATCCGAACCATCAATCCCAAAGAAACGGGAGCCGACCGAATCGTTGACGCTGTGGCGGGCTATGTCCTTTACGGCGGGCCTGTGATTGTTGTGGACTTTGGTACGGCAACGACCTATGACCTGGTGACAGGAGACGGATCCTTTATCGGCGGTGTCACCTCTCCGGGTCTTAGAACGTCGGCCAACGCCCTCTGGTCCCAGGCAGCAAAACTGCCCGAGATTGAAATCCGCAAACCGGATTTTATTTTAGCCAAGGAGACAGTGACCAGTATGCAGGCCGGTCTGGTCTTCGGATATATCGGCCAGACTGAGTATATTATCCGGAAGATGAAAGAAGAGAGCGGCCTTCCCGATGTCAAGGTTGTCGCCACAGGCGGCCTTGGGAAAATGATTGCCGAGGAGACAGAGTGTATTGACTTCTATGACAGCAATCTGACCCTGAAAGGCCTGCAGATCATTTATGACCGGCATAAGCACAACAAACAAGACAGATAATTATGACGGACAAAAAAACAGTAAAAGAGATATATGGCAGTGAGTATCCCATCATTCTGGCCCCCATGGCGGGGGTCACTGATCTGCCCTTCAGACTGCTGTGCAAAGAGCAGGGGGCAGATGCGGTGGTCACAGAGATGATCAGCGCCAAAGCCCTCTATTACGGCAACCGGAACACGATTCCTTTGATGAAGATTGAGGAGGAAGAGAAGCCGGTGGGCGTGCAGATCTTCGGCTCCGATCCGATGCTCATGGGAGAGCAGGCCGGAAAAATTGAGGACAGAGGGTTTGCTTTTATCGATATCAATATGGGCTGTCCTGTGCCAAAAATCGTGAATAATCATGAGGGGTCCTCCCTCATGCTGCACCCCGACCTGGCCGGCCGGATTGTGGAGGAAGTGGTTCGCCATGTCCACCTGCCGGTGACGGTAAAGATAAGAAAGGGTTTCGATGAGGACCATGTGAATGCGGTGGAATTTGCTCAGGTCCTTGAGCAGGCAGGAGCATCAGCCATCGCGGTTCACGGCAGGACAAGAACCCAGTACTACGGAGGGAAAGCAGACTGGGATATTATCCGAAAGGTTAAAGAGAAGGTTTCGGTGCCGGTCATTGGGAATGGTGATATTTTCAGCGGAGACGACGGTGTGAGGATGAGAGACTGTACAGGCTGTGATGGAATCATGGCAGCCCGGGGAGCCCGGGGAAATCCATGGCTGTTCAGAGAACTGAAAGCAAGACTGGAAGGAAAGACAGCTCCGGAAAGACCAGGCAGGGAAGAGATTATCACCACCGTGATACGTCAGACCAGGCTTTGCGCAGCATATAAAGGAGAATACACGGCAATCCGTGAGATGAGAAAGCACGTGGCCTGGTATACTGCCGGTATGAGAGGGGCGGCCAGAATGAGAGAGGCCGTAAATCGTGTGAATTCCGTCAGAGAGATCGAAGAGCTCCTGTCCCGGTGAGAATCCCGGTGAAAATAATGAGCTGGATAGAAAAACCAGGCGGATGACTCGTTGACAAGGCATTTTTTATCCATTATAATAGTACTTCAGATTGTGGTAATGCAATAGTTAATAATTTAGGAAGGTGCACGACATGTTGGAAGCAAAGAAGCATATTCTGACCAGCAAGGGGCTTCAGGCTCTCGAGGATGAGCTCCAGGACCTGAAAGTTGTCAGAAGGAAAGAGATTGCTCAGAAGATTAAAGAAGCCAGAGAACAGGGAGACCTCTCGGAGAACGCAGAGTACGATGCGGCCAAAGACGAGCAGCGGTCCATAGAGTCCCGCATCGAAGAACTTGAAAATATTATCAAGTTCGCTGAGGTCATCGACGAGTCTTCTTTTGATACGGATAAGGTGAGCATCGGCAGTACAGTCCGGTTTCATGATGAGGAATTTGATGAGGACCTGGAATACAGGATTGTCGGATCTACAGAATCCGATATTATCAACAAAAAGATTTCCAATGAATCTCCCATTGGCCGGGCCCTGCTTGGGTCCAGAGTAGGAGATGTTGTGGTGGTGGAGAGCCCGGAAGGGGTCGACAGATACACAATTCTTGAGATTTCCAGGGAAGAATCATAGCAATCCTGCTGTTATGCCGTACACTTTATGTGTGCGGCTTTTTTGCTTACTGGGTAATTGTGATTTCCTGGTAATTACACTTTTCCTGAAGCCATTGTACAACAATTAATTTTCGTGTTATACTAAAGAAGTGCCTATGATATCAGCACTTATCCGGAATGACAGAATAAATATATCAAAGGGTGTTTTTGAGGCTGCTGGAGCAGGCGGCTTATTGTATTAGAGACGGACTCCCGCGAACCACCGAGGCAGGAGGAAGATTATGATTGATGTAAAGAAGGTCAGACAGATGACCTGGCTTTCCGTATATGAGAATGGTGCCGGCAGGAAGGATCTTAAGATGAATCAGCAGAGCTGCAGAACTTACACAGCCCTGCGTCTGATCGAGAGCGTGACGATTGTCACAATCATTTTTGCAATGGTTACGGCTGTGTATGGGATCTGGTTTTATACAAGAACCTTGTCCGAAAGTCAGGACATTTCCCTTTTAAAAAAGTTTCTTCCACTGGGAGCCGCTTACCTGACAGTTCTGATTCTCACGGTGATCATAACAAAAATATGGTGCGGCAGGAAATATCGTGCCATGCAGACACGTGTAATGGAATATGACAGAAACTTATACCGGCTTAGTAAGTATCTAGACGAGACGGATCCGGAATAGAACAGTTTACGAAAGGGACTATATACATGGCTCAACTGGTAAGTATCAGAGAAAATATTATAAGGTTTTATCAAAAGTATGGGCTTATCGTCAAGGCAGTGATAAAGTTTGTCCTGTCTTTTGCAACTTTGTATTTCCTGGCCCAAATGTTTGATTTTGGCAGCAAGGCCAACAGCCCGGCTTTGTTTGCTCTTCTTTCGCTGATCCAGGCATTTCTGCCCACGGTATTTTTATATTTTTCCGGCTCCCTGCTGATCATGCTCAATCTTTGGCAGCTGTCTCCGGATATTCTGGCAGGATTTGCCATGCTTTTCCTGGTTGGATGTCTGACATTGGTCCGGGTTGACAGAAAGTCTGCATGGATTGCAATGGTTGTGCCGGTGCTCTTTTTTCTGAAGCTTGAGTATATTGCCCCGGTTCTTCTGGGAATTACAGTCGGATTGTGGGCAGTGGTGCCGGCGTCTATGGGAATACTGATTTTTTTCCTCAGCGGCTACACAGAATCAGTGAGCACTCTTCTGACCACAACAGAAGCAGCCGGCCCTGCCGCGGGACTGCAGCGGATCGCGAATCTTATTATGATTGACAAATATCTGCTGGTCATTTTTGTTGCCTACTGTACTGTCATTTTTATCTCAGCTCTGCTCAACCGGCTTTTTTACGAGAGAGCCTGGCTCTTTGCCATTATAGTGGGAAATGCTGTCCTGGCCGTGATTATGTTGTGCGGGAGATATATTTTTGACCTGGATTACGAAGTATGGAGAGTCTTCCTCGAAGTGATTCTCTCAGTGGGAATCTGCATGGTCTATTGGTTTTTCAAGGGAATCGGGGATGCGTCGAGAACGGAGAGGACAGTCTTTGAGGACGATGAATATATTTATTATGTAAAGGCAGTTCCCAAATTGAAGATTGCTCAGAAGGACCATAATGTAAGAGATATCCACATGGAAGCGGAGAAGGCAAAAGACGAGGGCGAGTCCGTCCCGGCAGCCCCTGCCGGCAAACCGGCAGAGAAGGGGGAGAAGTCCTCTTCCAAACGCTCCAGAAAAAAGAGGGATAACAGCAGCTCCAGAAGAGCAAAGAAGGAAGCCAGGAAGGAAGCGAAGAAAGCAGCTTCCATAGAGGCAGAAACAGTGTCAGAGACCGGAGATAAAGCAGATGCATCCGGGGGGCCTGAAATCAAACCGGAGAACAGGGAGAAGGCAGTCCCGTCCGGTGCGGCCGAACAGAACAGGGAAAAGACCTCGTCCGAAGGAGACGGGACTGAAAATACAAAGAATTCTGAATAACTTTCAATGAGAGAGGGAAAGGATGACAAAGATGTATCAGCTGATCAGCGTGAGTGGTATTCCGCAGGGCATCATTAATTACATACATGCACTCACCATGCCGTCCATCGGTATCCGGGATCTGGTGGAGATTGTCATTATTAGTACAATTGTCTACCAGGTGATCAAATGGATTCAGCTGACCAGAGCCTGGACTCTTTTTAAGGGCATAGTGGTTCTGCTGCTGTTTTCCCTTTTCGCTGCAGTATTTGAACTGTCCACCATATCCTGGCTCTTGCGAAATGCCTTTGGAATCGGAATCATGGCGGCAGTTGTAATCTTCCAGCCTGAGTTAAGAAGGGCTCTGGAACAGCTGGGCCGTCAGAATCTGTTTTTAGGAATTATCAGCGGGGACTACTCTTCCCCTCCGACAGATGAGTTTGATGCGAGGACGGTGCAGGAGATCGTGAGGGCCTGCTATGAGATGGGAGCCGTAAAAACCGGAGCTCTGATTGTCATTGAGCAGTCGGTGGCTTTGGGAGAGTACGAGAGGACCGGCATCAAGATAGATGGGCTGGTATCCAGTCAGCTTCTGATTAACATATTTGAACACAATACACCCCTCCATGACGGGGCAGTGATCGTGAGGGGAGGCAGGATTGTCTCCGCGACCTGCTATCTGCCGCTGACAGACCGGCTTGATTTGGGTAAAGAGCTGGGTACTCGTCACAGGGCAGCTGTGGGAATCAGTGAGATTTCTGACAGTGTGACCATCGTCGTCTCGGAGGAGACAGGCTATATTTCCGTCGCCAAAGAGGGCAGGCTTCAGAAAAATGTTGATGAAAATGAGCTGACAAAAATACTGGAAGCCCTCCTGACTGAGAAGAACAACGGTCATAATATGGACGTATTGAAAAAGTGGAAGGATCGATGGAAGAATGGAAAGACTAAAAATTAATAATCTTGGCATGAAGATTCTTTCCGTGGCAATTGCCGTTCTCATCTGGTTCCTCGTCGCATCGATTGAAGACCCGGTAATGACCAGAAGAATTTCCGGGATCCCCGTGACGGTGAAAAATGAGGAACAGCTGAAGGCGAAAGGTTATTCCTATGAGATTATCCAGGGAGAGGAAGTCAATATTCAGGTGCGGGGAAGCAAGAGTGTGGTCCGGAATCTGACTGCAGCTGATTTTAATGCTGTTGCCGACCTCAATGAACTGTCCATCATGAATGCCATGCCGATCCATGTTACTGCAAAGAACAATAATGATAAGATGGAAATCAGTCTCGGCAGCGTCAGCACCATGATTGTAAAGACGGATAAGCTCGCCGAGATGAGTGTCGTGGTAAATATCGAAGTGGATGGGGAGCCCGCTGAAGGCTATGCTGTGGGAGATATGCAGGCCAAGCCTAACCTGATTACTGTAGAAGGGCCTAAAAATCTTTTGAACAGCCTGAAAGAATTTCTGGTTGTCGTGGATGTGGAAGGGGCTTCGGATACAGTGGAAGTGTCAGCTGTCCCGGAACTCTACGATTCTGAGGGAGAGAGGGTAACCAGCAAGCAGCTGACCTATGACGTGTCGACGGTGGATGCCTCTGTAGAAATCTGGAAGACCAAAACCGTAGACCTGGAACTGGCTTACGAAGGAGAACCGGCTAAAGGCTATGAATTGGTTTCTTTTGACTATGAGCCCAAACAGCTGACGGTGACGGCCTCCGAAGACATCCTTGAGGATCTCGAAAAGATTACTCTTCCCTCCATATCCATCGAGGGACGAATCGAGAATTACGAAAAAGATATTGAAATTACCAGGGATCTTCTGCCGGAAGGCGTGGAGAATGCTGATCCTGATGCGAAGGATGTAAAAGCCCAGGCGACCATAGAAGAGATCAAATCCCAGACCATACCCTTTACCTCCAGCAGTATTACCGTCAGGGGAAATGATCAGAACTATAATATCGCTTACGATGCCGGCAATGACTATGAGCTTGTTGTCTACTGTACGGATTCCAGAAAGAAAAAACTCACTATTTTAGATTTTGCTCCCTGGATTGACGTTACAGATCTTGGTGCAGGAACCCACACCTTGAGGGTTCGTGTCAAAGACGTGGAAGGTGTCACTGTGGAAAAGACACCGAAAATCAGTATCATGCTGACAGAGAAGTAAAGGTGCTGTATGAGAAATAAAACAGAGGAGATACTTTGCAGGACCTTTTTGGATCTGCTGAGGAAACAGCCTTTTTCAAAAATAACGATACAGAGAATTGCCGGTTCATGTAATGTGAACCGGCAGACTTTCTATTATCACTTTGATAATATCTATGACCTTATGGGAACAGCCTTTTTAGAGCACTACGGGAGAGTCTTATCAAGAGGCAGGGACTGGCCCTTAGAGAATAGACTGTATGTTTTTTTTCACTGGATGGCAGACAATCGGGGCATGCTGCGGAATCTCTGCGGAGCCGTGGAGCGGGAGACGATCAGGAAAGTGCTCTTTCCCCTGGCCTTTCTGACAGTGAGCAAAGATGGGCAGACTCCGGGTAAATCTGTTATGGACGCGGAACATCAGGAAGAGTTTGACCGGTATTTTCTGGCGGGGGCTGTCACACAGTACGCCATTGAGTGGGCGGACAGCGATTTCAGGGAGCTCCCGGAACGAATGGCGGGACGCCTGTACCGCTTTGTGGAAAGACAGGAGAGCGAGAAGGATTCCGGCGGACGGCCCTTTCTATAAGACAGGAAGCCGATTCTTCCCGGAATAAAGCCCGGCAAGAGAGAGAATAGTCCGGCCTGAATGGAGGGAGAATATGATTAGCAGCACGGCAAATGCAAGAATTAAAAATGCCATAAAGTTAAAAAAAAGTGCGAGGGAGAGAAGAAAACAAGGTTGTTTTCTGGTGGAAGGCCCTCGCATGTTTTTTGAAATTCCACGGGAAGAGATTATGGAATGCTATATGACGGAGGACTTTGAAAAAAGATATGCAGATCGCCTTGCAGGTTATCAATGGGAACTCATCAGTGAAAACGTGAGTCGGGCAGTCTCTGATACACAGACACCCCAGGGGGTTTTTGCGCTGGTCCGGATCAGAATCAGGAAGCTTGAAGATATTTTGCAGGAAAGAATCGATGGTGCGCCCTGCCTGCTTCTGCTGGAACATATCCAGGACCCGGGCAACCTTGGAACCATGTTCCGGTCTGCGGAGGCAGCAGGGATCTCAGGGATCGTGATGGATGCAGCTGCGGTGGATCCCTATAATCCCAAGGTGATTCGGTCAACCATGGGAGCTGTGTTTCGTGTGCCTTTCGCGGTGGTGGAGGATATCAGGGAGGCAGAGCGCACTCTGAAAGAGCGGAAAATCACAGTTTTTGCCGCACACCTGGACGGGGAGATCCTGTACAGCCATGATTTCAGGAAGGCATGTGCCTTTCTCATCGGAAATGAAGGGCAGGGGCTGACAAAAGAGGCGGCTGCCCTGGCGGACCGGCGGCTCAGGATTCCCATGGAAGGGCAGGTGGAATCACTCAATGCTTCTATGGCTGCGACGATTCTCCTCTATGAGGCAGCCAGGCAGAGAAGATGGAGCTGAATCTTTTCAGGACAGTCATATATGAAGGGAAAGCAGTCTGATTATTCATGTTGTCCAGTAAATGACTTTGGATCAGGGAAATTTGTAGTAAAAATAAACGGATTTAAAACTAAAAACAAAATCAATAATTATTTAAAATGTTATAAAATCATATGTTGATGTGACGAGTTATCATGCAAAAAGACGATAGAAACATACAAAAGCTGGGAATTGTCTAAATACAGAATTATTATTTTATGTTAAGATATATACACGGGCCAAGTGCGTGATTCGCTTGGCAAATATGTAATGATATATTTTTATAGGAGGGTTTACTTATGGCTAAGTACATGATGGCGTTAGACGCTGGAACAACTAGTAACCGTTGTATCCTTTTCAACGAGAAGGGTGAGATCTGCAGTGTTGCTCAGGAAGAGTTCACACAGTACTATCCGCAGCCAGGCTGGGTTGAGCATGACGCAAAAGAGATTTGGCATACACAGCTTTCCGTAGCTCGTAAGGCAATGGAGCAGCTTAAGGTTACAGCTGCTGATATCGCTGGTATCGGTATCACAAATCAGCGTGAGACCACAATCGTTTGGGATAAGGATACAGGAATGCCTGTATATCACGCAATCGTATGGCAGTGCCGTCGTACATCTGAGTACTGTGATTCCTTAAAGGAAAAAGGCTTGGTTGACTCCATCCGCGAGAAGACAGGTCTTGTTATCGATGCATACTTCTCCGGCTCCAAGATTCGCTGGATCCTTGAGAATGTTGACGGTGTTCGCGAGAAAGCTGAAGCAGGCCAGTTATACTTTGGTAATGTTGATACATGGTTAATCTACAACCTGTCCGGCAGAAAGCTGCATGTAACAGATTACTCCAACGCTTCCAGAACTATGCTGTTCAACATCAACACACTTCAGTGGGATGACGAGATCCTTGCAGAGCTCAATATTCCGAAGAGCATGCTTCCTGATGCTAAGCCAAGCAGCTCCATCTATGGTATGACAGATGAGTCCCTGTTCGGCGGACGTATCCCGATCGCTGGAGCAGCTGGTGACCAGCAGGCAGCTCTGTTCGGCCAGACATGCTACACAGCAGGTGAGGCTAAGAACACATATGGTACCGGTACATTCATGCTTATGAACATCGGTAAAGAGAAGAAGTTATCCGAGAATGGTCTTGTAACCACAATCGCATGGGGACTTGACGGAGATGTTGAGTACGCATTCGAGGGTTCCGTATTCGTAGCAGGTGCTGCTATTCAGTGGCTCCGTGACGAGGTTAAGATCGTTGATGCTGCTCCGGATTCCGAGTTCTTCTGCAACAAGGTTAAAGACACCAACGGATGTTACGTAGTTCCTGCTTTCACAGGACTGGGTGCTCCTCACTGGGATCAGTATGCTCGTGGCGCTATCGTAGGCTTAACACGTGGATGTAACAAGGCTCACATCATCCGTGCTACAGTAGAGTCCCTGGCATATCAGACATATGATATTCTTGAGGCTATGCAGGCTGACGCAGGCGTTAAGCTGGCAGCTCTTAAGGTTGACGGCGGAGCTTGTAAGAATGACTTCTTAATGCAGTTCCAGGCTGATATCATTGATGCTCCGGTTCTTCGTCCGCAGTGTGTTGAGACAACAGCTATGGGTGCTGCTTACCTTGCAGGTCTGGCAGTTGGATACTGGAACAGCAAGCAGGACGTTATCGCTAACTGGGCAATCGATAAGAAGTTCGATCCGCAGATGGATGCAGCTACACGTGATAAGTTACTTAAGGGCTGGAAGAAAGCTGTTAAGTGTTCTTACGGATGGGCTAAGGAAGACTAATATAAGGACTGTTTATTTAAGACATCAGATCCATAGGAATTCAAAGGACGGGAGCACAGCTTCCGTCCTTTTTTCACTGGCCGGAAAGGAGGCATTGAAGATGAAGGTAACCTATATAAAACATAGTGGATTTATGGTGGAGACAGACAAGAGCTATCTCCTGTTCGATTACTGGGAGGGAAAGATTCCGGATATGGTATATGGGAAGACCCTGTATGTATTCTCCTCCCACGGACATCATGATCACTATAGTCCATCCATTTATAAATTGGAGAACTGCTGCAGACAGGTTCACTACATCCTCTCCTCAGATATCCGACAGGTTGACCGAAGCTGGAATAAAATGGACCATGTTTACTTTATGAACCCCTATGAGAAAATGGAAGTGGGCGAGTGTCAGATAGAAACCCTCAAATCTACTGATGAGGGAGTTGCCTTTTTGGTCAGGATAGAAGGAAAGGTGATCTATCATGCCGGCGACCTGCATTGGTGGGATTGGCCCGGTGAGCCGGAAGAGGAGAACAGGGCCCATGAGATCAATTATAAAAAAGAGATAGATCGAATCAGGAATGTGAAGATAGACTGCGCTTTTGTGGTACTTGATCCACGGCAGGAATATGCCGGCGGATGGGGCATGGATTATTTCCTGAAAAACGTACATGCCCGTTACATTTTCCCTATGCACTGCTGGGAGGATTACGAGCTGATTGCCGACTATAAGAAAAAGAATGATATGAAGCTGATTACCGGCCGTATCATGGATATACGGAGACCCGGGGACAGTTTTGAGATAGAATAAAGCCCGGAAAAATCTTTAACACAAAAAGAAATTATTATGATATGAAAATATGTAAGATTTTTGTAAGGGATTATGAGATCAGTGAGGAGGAGGAAAATGAAAAAGGAAATACCGCTTAAAGTAACCTTGATTCTGATCCTCGCGGCAGTGGCGTGTTGTGCATTCGGCGTCTACCGCGGGGAAACGACAACGGTGCTGATGAAAGCAATAAATATCTGTATGGAGTGTATCGGTCTTGAATAAATCAGTCAAAAAGCCTAAGGCTATAAGAAAGTCTGTTCAGGCGGGCTGGGGAGTTCTGTCGAATGCATATATAAAGGGATTCCTTCCGGGCGGTCCGCCGATTTATCAAGGTGAATTGAAACGCGTTTGTGTGCCCGGCATGAACTGTTATTCCTGCCCCGGAGCTCTGGGGGCCTGTCCGATTGGTGCGATGCAGGCAGTTTTTGATGGCAGACAGAGACATTTCGCCTTTTATGTGGTGGGATATCTGGCCACGATTGGACTGTTTGTGGGCCGCTTCATCTGCGGATGGCTGTGTCTGTTCGGGCTGATTCAGGAATTACTCTACAAGATACCGGTGCCAAAGCTGACTGTTCCAAAGAAAGTGGACCAGTCCCTGCGCTATCTGAAATATGTCATTCTTCTTGTGATGGTATTTGCCCTTCCATTCTTTGTCCGGTCGCAGTACGGAGTGGGGATGCCCTACTTCTGTAAATTTATCTGCCCTGTGGGGACGCTGGAAGGCGGCATTCCGCTGGTACTTCTTAATAGTGCACTTAGAAGTACAGTGGGATGGCTGTTCCGATGGAAATTATTTCTTTTAGTACTTTGCATTTTGGCATCTATGGTCATTTACCGGCCTTTCTGCAAATATATCTGCCCCCTTGGCGCATTTTACGGACTCTTTCAGAAGGTGAGCCTGGTGCGGATGCATGTGGATGAAGTATCCTGTATTAATTGTGGTAAATGTGCCAGGACCTGTAAGATGAATGTGGATCCCAGGGTTAATCCAAACAGTAACGAATGTATCCGCTGCAGAGAATGTGTCAATGTATGTCCGGTACATGCATTGTCCATGGGAATCCCGGGAAAACAGCTGAAGTTGAAGATGCAGGAAAACCAGTCTCAGCCGGATCCAGGGAAGGAACAGGCATAAAGGCAGGCCCGGCAGGACGATTTCCATCATGTTTATGGATGATCTAAAGATCTAAAAGAAAAAAGGAGGAAATGGATGAAAATGAAAAAGTTTAAATCCAGGAAAACAATGAGAAAGGCTATGGCAATCCTGTTGGCGATGGTCATCATACTCGGACTGGCAGGCTGTAAGGACAGTAATAAGACCAGCAATAAGGACACGAATAAGGATAGCAGTACGAAAAAAGAAGCTTCTACTGAGGTTCAGAAGAAAAGTGGCAGCGGCTGTACCTATGATTTCCCAATGACTGGTTTTGGTTTTGACCTGCCTGAGGGGGTAGAGATTTCAAAAGGATTTATTTATGAGTATGATATGGGCGACATAGATTACAAGAGCGGCTTCATGATGGCTTGGCCGGTATATTACGATATATCGGAGGAAAAATATGAAAACCTGACAATAGAAGATGTCGGTAAGTATAACACGGCTATCCCTTTCCAGATTTTTTGTGTAAAAGATGTTGACTCTTTCGAAGCGGCAATTGAGAAAATGATTACTGAGTCGGAAAAAGCCAACGGAGAAAAGATGAGCGAGGAAGAAAAAGCCGAAACCAAAAAAATGAGGGAGATTCACCGGGAAAATGGCTACATGTGGATTGCATACAAGACTCCGAAAGGAGAAGTCAGCAAGGAATGCCAGGAAGAATACGATGCTTTCTATAATGCTGAAGAGGAAATTATCAAGAATCACATGAAGTTCTATACACCGGTGGTATGGGAAGGAACAGAGGAAGGCTCAAGCATTCATTTTGAGACGACAGATCTGGAAGGCAACCCTGTGAAATCCGATGCAGTCTTTGCGAAAAACAAGGTGACCATGGTAAATATCTGGGCTACCACCTGCGGCCCCTGCATCCAGGAGATGCCGGAGCTTGAAAAGCTCAATAAGGAATTTGCCAAGAAAGGCGGAGCGATCATAGGAGTGGTCAGAGACGTGCCGTTGGGGAATAATATGTATCTGCAGGAAGCGAAAGATATCATAAAGGATACCGGTGTTACCTACCCCAACATACGTACCTGGGATGATTTTGATTCTATGTTTTCTGTGCTGGGAACTCCCACCACCTATTTTGTTGACAATAAAGGAAACATTGTCGGTGAGCCGGTTCTGGGGGCAAACATCAAAAAATATAAGGAAATCATGGAAGATCTGCTTTCCCAGGCGAAATAAAAGAACATAAAAACTATCATAAAAACATAATGATTTACCGGGAAAACACAGAGGGGCTGCCGTATTAAAACGGCTGCCACGTTAACTTAAAAGGCAAGGATCCCCATGTCCTGTGTTGTGTCAGTTGCTGGCATCTGTTCGTCTGATGACGGACTTAAGATTAGTCCGTCCCAGAACGCACAGACACCACCAAACGACAAACACGTAGGACATGGGGATCCTTGCCTTATCCTCAAGTTTCTGATTCGCTTTAATACGACAGCCCTATGTTCTTTCCCGGTTCATCCTGTGCTATCTGATCTGGGACCGGGCCAGGGCCGCACTCTCTTTGATGCCCTGGTAGAGTTTGCAGTCCCCGTAAACCTTCAGGATCACGTCCGCTGCCTTCTCAAAGTACTCCACAGCCTTTCTGTAATCCCCCATGGTATGGTAGATGACCGCAATGGAGTTGCAGATTGCCCCATAATGGTAGGAAACCTCTGCCCCGATCTGCTTCAGAAGATCGGCTCCCTTGTGGGCCATGTCCAAAGCCAGACCATATTTTCCTTTTGTACTGTAGATATTGGACAGGTTCTGGTAAGTGACGGCAATCTCGTCCTCTGCCTCCCGCAGAGTCTTCAGGATACCCAAAGCCATCTTGAAATAGACTTCCGCCTGGTCCAGATCCTTCATCTTAATCAACAGGACAGCCTTATTATTATAAAAGCTGGCCAGCCGGAAATCATTCTTGTCAAGGGTCTTATTGTACATGATCTCCACTTCGTTTAAGATATCGTAGGACTCCTCCAGCATGCCGAAGGCCTGGTAGGCGTTGGCGATGTTCAGATAAAGAGTTGCCAGGGATGCCGGATCCAGAGTATCCGCTGCCTGCTCCATCCAGGCTTTCTGCAAAGCAACCCTCTCCATACATTTTTCCCTGTTTCCTTTATTTCTATAAATCCCCATCAGCTCATTGTTGAGGGATATTTTAACCTGCAGAGAATTCTCCATATTGTCATCGGCCGTCTGGGCCAGCAGAAACTCCTCTGCCTCTGTAATCTTATTCTGCGCATACAAGCTGTCCAGATACTGCAGCTTCTCCTGTACAGTCATAGTAACTCCTCCCATATCCATCCATTTAATCCTTTATAAGCTGCCTGCCTTCTGTGCAATCACCGGTACATAGCTCTCAAGGAAACGCTCTCTGCCTGTGATGATACCCTGGCGGTTCAGTTCCCGCACAATCAATCCGGCAATCTCCTCCACTGTCTGGATGACCTGATCCTCCATGTTGACCTGGGTGGCACTGTAGGTTTTGCCCTCCCAGACTTCAGACTGAACCGGAAGAGATACCAGCTTCTCCAGAAGCGGAATCATCTCACTGAGTACAGGCATCTGCTCCAGCCCCTTCCTCATCCACTTGTAATAAGGAGTGTAGGCACGGTTGAGCATGTAAGCGATGGTCATGGCACTGTTGACCGTCTGCTGAATACAGAGGGCGGATGTGATAATATCCTTCCTGGCCATCATCCTGGGATAATTGCTCTGTCCGCCGTGGGAAAAGAGGTGCAGCTGCTCTGCCAGCTTAAACAGGAAGATCTTCTGGGGATAGTAGCTTAAGATACTCTCCCTCACCCTGGTAAATGTCCCTTCATCATCCCGGAAGACTGCGCCATTTACCGCGGTGGCGATCCAGCGCTCTTCGGCGTAGAGCCAGTGGTGCTTGTCCAGAATCAGTTCCAGATCCGGCCGCATTTTCAGGATGCCTCCGTAGAAGGAAGCGATTTCCATGACGCCCCTCCTTTGGTCAATCCTGGGATTATAAATAGAAGCGGACGGCCCCCAGATCCTGGTGGCCAGACGGATCCCCTCTCTCAGAATCAACTGATGGTAGGCCTTCTGCAGCTGCTCTCCAATGGCGGCATAATCTTCCTTGTTGAGCCACATACAAAAGCCCAGACCAAAATCATGGTCTCTGGATATGGCGTCATCAAAGCCAAAACACTCTGAGCCCTCTCCCACAAGACCCACTGCAATTCTCTTTTCATACTCAGGAAAGCAGTTATGAATCATATCTGCACCGAAGCCCTCATAGAACTCCCGGCAGATCTCGATAGTAGACATATTTCTCAATTCATTGACATCTTTCATAATTATCTTGCCCCCGCAATCATTAGTCCATTCTCTTTACCAGATTCCTGCCGCGGAATCAGTTTATCAGATTCGGTAAAGAATTATGCCGGCAGAACCGACCCGAATCCTGTGCAGGAATGTCAAAACATTCTTGATTCATAGTATCTCAAGATAATGATACCATTAACAGCCTGCAGTCACTTGGCATATTAAAGCTTATTTTCTGCAAATAAGAGCAGAGTTCGCGGGGGGACTTCCGGGCACATGGCAGCTTCTTCCCATGCCTACACCTCTCCATCCTGACTGTCCGCAGGCAGCTTCTGAAAAAACCTCCTGCCCATGTAAACTGAGGGAACGAAGGCCATCACTGTAGCGATGGGCTGAGCTTCCTGGATTCCGGAGAGTCCGCGGAGATTGGCCAGGATTACCAGCATGGGGATAAAGAAGAGGCCGCTTCTCAAAGAGGACAGCAGCCAGGCACCTTTTTTACTGCCGGTACTCTGGTAGATCATCTCCGATGCCATGCAGGGCGGCAGAAGCAGCAGAGCCAGCCCCTGCAGCTGCAGGGCTCTGGTACCGACGGCAATGACCGCAGGATCGTCCCGGAAAAGGCTGATCAAATGGGGGGAGAAGACCAGCAGCAGGGTCACCCCGACAAAAATAATCCCCTCCGAAAGCAAAATGGTAAAGCGGTAGGCCTCCCGCAGTCTTTTATATTTTTTCGCTCCGTAATTGAAGCCGGACACCGGCTGAAAGCCCTGGCCCATACCAAGGGATATGGAAAAGACGAAAAAGATAATTCTGGAGACAATACTCATGGCCGCCACCGCCGCGTCACCGTAGGCAGAAGCATAGAAGTTGAGCAGAACCGTGGAACAGCTGTTCAGACCCTGGCGCAGCATGCTGGGAAAACCGGTCCCCACGATATTCCAGATCAGGTGACGGTCTGTCAGCCTGCTCCTTGACCAGGAGATCCGGCTCACTGTCTTCCCCCGGAAGAACATGGACAAAAGAATGGCAAAGCTGACAGTCTGGCTTAAGGCCGTAGACAGGCCTGCCCCGGCGATGCCCATGTCAAAGCCGAACATAAAGATGGGGTCTCCTGCCATATTGAGAAAGGCGCCCGTCATGAGACCGATCATGCCCAGGCCGGCTCTGCCCTCATAGCGAAGCATATTATTGAGGGAAAGGCTGGCGGTCATGAAGGGGGCCGCTGCCAGAATGTAGGAAATGTATATTTTGGCATAGGGGGCGATGGTGGGTGTGCTTCCCAGCCAGAAAACCAGATGATCCAGAGTCAGAAAACCAATCACTTCAATGGCCAGACCCGAAAGAAGGGAGCAGAAGAAGCCGGTGGAGGCAATCCTGGAGGACTCCTCCTCGTTCCTGGCCCCCAGGGACCGGGCCATCATATTGCCGGCGCCATGGCCGAACATAAAGCCGAAGGCCTGGATGATGGACATAAATCCAAAAACGATGCCCACCGCCCCGCTGGCACTGGTACCCAGCCGTCCCACAAAGGCAGTATCCACCATGTTGTAAATGTTGGTTACCAGCATGCTGAGGATGGCAGGAATCGACAGCATGATGATCACCCGGGGGATATTTCCCTCGATCATCATCTGATATGTGGATCTCTTTTCTGTTTCCTTTTTATTGTTATGACTCATCCTTTTCCATCTCCCCGGATTCAATTATTTTCCATTATACGGAACACACGTTCCTGCGTCAAGGGATGTCCGGATTCCTGTCTTGTTAACAAATATTCCACAAAAATGTCGATTAATTATTGATAATTTTGTGCTAATGCGGTAAAATTTTTTCATATTGAAATACTTTTTAAGGGAGGTAACCACAGTATGAAAAAACTATTAGGTATGGCACTGGCACTTGTCCTTGCAATCGGATGCCTGACTGCCTGCGGCGGCTCAGGTTCAAAAGACGCAGGAGGAAAGACTGACGCTTTCTATATCGGAGGAATCGGACCCACCACAGGTGCGGCCGCAATCTATGGAAATGCTGTTAAGAATGGTGCCCAGATCGCCATTGACGAAATCAATGAAGCAGGCGGTCTCAACGGAACCAAGATCAAGTATGACTTCCAGGATGATGTCCATGACGCTGAAAAGTCTGTCAACGCTTACAATAAGCTCAAAGACTGGGGCATGCACATGCTGGTTGGTACCGTTACCACAGCTCCCTGTCTTGCTGTAGCAGACAAGACAGTTCAGGACAACATGTTTGAGATTACACCTTCTGCTTCCTCACCGGATGTCCTGATGGGTGACAATGTATTCCAGGTATGCTTCACCGATCCTAACCAGGGAAGCAAGTCCGCAGAGTACATCAGCGAAAACAAGCTGGCTACCAAAGTTGGTATCATCTATGACAGCTCCGACGTATACTCCGACGGAATCAGAGCAAAATTTGTTGAGACAGCCAAGACAGTCAACCTTGAGGTCGTTTCCGAAGCTGCCTTCACAGCAGACTCCAAGACAGACTTCCAGACCCAGCTTAAGCAGGCACAGGATGCCGGCGCTGATCTGGTCTTCCTGCCCATCTACTATCAGGAGGCTTCCATCATCCTCAAGCAGGCCAGCGACATGGGCTATGCTCCCAAGTTCTTCGGTGTCGATGGTATGGACGGAATCCTGACTGTTGAGAATTTTGACACCAAGCTGGCAGAGGGCGTTATGCTCCTGACACCTTTCGCTGCTGACTCCGAGGATGAGGCAGTTCAGAGCTTTGTTAAGAAGTACCAGGATGCTTACGGTGAAGTTCCTAATCAGTTCGCAGCAGATGCCTACGATGCCATCTACGCCATCAAGGCAGCCGCAGAGAAATCCGGAATCAAACCTGACATGAGCTACAGTGAAATCTGTGATGCTATGAAGGCTGCCATGGTTGAGATCACCATCCCCGGCCTCACCGGTGGAGACGAAGGTCTTAAGTGGGAAGCTACCGGTGAAGTAAACAAGCAGCCGAAAGCTGTTGTGATCCAGGGCGGCAAATATGTGAGCATGGAGTAATTTACGGTACAGCTGTGAATTAACCTGTGATATCCTGATTTAAGAATCCAACGGGGGGCTATCATTTCAGATAATCCCCCCCTTTTTTTACCTGCAGTATTTAGCACAGAAAGGTTTGTTGTATGAGTTTTTTGTCCTATTTAATCAATGGACTAAGTCTGGGCAGTGTCTACGCCATCATAGCCCTGGGCTACACGATGGTATACGGCATCGCGAAAATGCTGAACTTCGCTCATGGTGATGTCATCATGATCGGGTGTTATGTGGTATTTACCTGCATGAGCCAGTACGGTATGCATCCCGGAGTCAGTATTCTCGCTGCCATAGTAATCTGTACCTGTCTTGGTGTCACCATAGAAAAAATTGCCTATAAGCCTCTGAGAGGTGCCAACTCCCTGGCCGTTCTGATTACGGCCATCGGTGTCAGCTACTTTCTTCAGAATCTGGCCCTTCTCGTTTTCGGTGCGGACACAAAGTCCTTTACTTCTGTGATCAATATGCCGCCGCTGCGTCTTGCCGGCGGAAAGCTGACCATCTCAGCGGTTACCATCGTCACTGTTGTAAGCTGTGTCATCATCATGACCTGTCTCTTGCTTTTTATCCGCAAGACGAAATCCGGCCAGGCCATGCTGGCAGTCTCGGAAGACCGTGACGCAGCTCAGCTCATGGGTGTCAATGTGAACGGGACCATCTCCCTGACCTTTGCCATCGGTTCCGGCCTGGCTGCCATCGCCGGTGTCCTGCTCTGTTCTGCCTATCCGACCCTGTCTCCTTACACAGGAGCCATGCCGGGCATCAAGGCTTTCACTGCAGCGGTTTTCGGAGGCATCGGATCCATTCCGGGCGCCTTTGTGGGAGGACTTGCGCTGGGAGTCATTGAGATTCTTGGCCGTGCCTATATCTCGTCCCAGCTTTCTGACGCCATCGTTTTCGCAGTTCTGATTCTGGTTCTTCTGATCAAGCCGACTGGTATCCTCGGAAAACCGATTCAGGAGAAAGTGTAGGTGAGCGGTCATGAAAACTGGTCTTAAAAACATAAAAAAAGAAACCAAAAGCCAGCTGATTACCTACGGACTTGTCATCGGTGTCTTTGTCATCGTCCAGATCATGCTGTCTCTTGGAATGATCTCCAACCTGATGCAGGGTCTTCTGGTTCCCCTTTGTACCTACTCCATCGTAGCAGTGGCTCTCAACCTCTGCGTCGGTTATCTGGGTGAGCTGAGTCTGGGCCACGCCGGCTTCATGTGTGTCGGCGCCTTCTCCAGTGCCTTTTTTACCAAATGCATGATGACATCAGGGCTCAATGAGGACGTCCGTTTCCTCCTGGCCCTCCTGGTGGGCACATTGACAGCCGCCCTCTTCGGCTATCTGATCGGTATCCCGGTTCTGCGTCTTCGGGGCGACTACCTGGCCATCGTAACCCTGGCCTTCGGCGAGATCATCAAAAATGTCATCAATGTACTCTTTGTCGGAAGGGATTCCTCGGGTTTTCATATCAGCATGAAAGATGAAGTATCCCTGGGTCTGGACACCGACGGAGAAGTTCTCATCAATGGTGCCAAGGGTATCATGAGAACCCCCCATCAGTCCAGCTTCACCATCGGTATAATCCTGCTGCTGATCAGTCTCTTCGTGTGTTTCCAGCTGGTGAACTCCCGCAGCGGCCGGGCCATCATGGCTATCCGTGACAACCGGATTGCCGCAGAGTCAGTGGGTATTCCCATCACCAAATACAAACTGCTGGCCTTCACCATCTCAGCAGCCATCGCCGGCACCGGCGGCGTACTCTACGCCCACAACCTGTCTACACTGACAGCCCAGCCGGCCAACTTCGGTTACAATATGTCCATCATGATCCTGGTATTTGTGGTTCTCGGCGGTATGGGAAGCTTCCGGGGCTCTGTCATTGCGGCAGTGCTTCTGACCATGCTCCCGGAGGTTCTCCGAGGCCTGGCCGACTACCGTATGCTGATCTACGCTGTTGTCCTGATCGTCATGATGTTATTCAACTGGTCACCCAAGCTGATTGAGTTCCGTCAAAGGTATATCTCCAGCATATTCAAAAAGAAAGAAAAGGAGGCTTAATATTATGGCATTACTGGAAGTAAGTAATTTGAGCATCTCCTTCGGCGGCCTCCGGGCTGTTGACAATCTTTCCATGAATATTGAAAAGAACCAGCTCTACGGACTGATCGGCCCCAACGGTGCCGGCAAAACCACAGTATTTAATATGCTCACCGGTGTCTACCGGCCCAACGAAGGCATTATCCGTCTGGACGGCCAGGACCTGGTGGGAAAGAAGACCATTGATATCAACCAGGCCGGTATAGCCAGGACTTTCCAGAATATCCGCCTGTTCGGACAGCAGTCGGTCATGGATAATGTCAAGATCGGCCTTCACAACCAATATGTCTACTCCACCCTGACCGGCATCCTCCGCCTTCCCAAATACCACACGATGGAGAAGGCGATGAACGAGAGAGCGATCGACCTGCTCAAAGTTTTTGAGCTGGACGGCAAAGCCGACTATCTGGCTTCCAACCTCCCTTACGGCCAGCAGAGAAAGCTGGAGATTGCCAGAGCCCTGGCCACCAATCCCAAGCTTCTCCTTCTCGATGAGCCGGCTGCGGGTATGAACCCTCATGAGACCCAGGAACTGATGGATACCATCCGTTTTGTCCGTGACAACTTTGACATGACGATTCTTCTGATTGAGCACGATATGCGCCTTGTTTCCGGCATCTGCGAGGAACTGACCGTCCTGAACTTCGGTCAGGTTCTGGCCCAGGGAGACACGAAGACCGTACTCAAGAATCCAGAAGTAATCAAGGCTTATCTTGGTGAGTAGGAGGTGACCCGATATGGCTATGCTTGAAGTTAAAGATCTGCAGGTATTTTACGGTGTAATCCAGGCCATCAAGGGCATTTCCTTTGAGGTCAACCAGGGAGAGGTCATCGCCCTGATCGGTGCCAATGGCGCCGGCAAGACCACGACCCTCCAGACCATCACCGGCATGCTCAATGCCAAGGCGGGACATGTCATCTTTGAAGGCAAGGATATCACCAAAGTTCCCGGACATAAGATCGTCGGTATGGGAATGGCCCATGTGCCGGAAGGAAGAAGGGTCTTTGCCAACCTGACCGTCTATGAGAATCTGAAGATGGGAGCTTACTCCCGAAAAGATAAAAATGAAATCGCGAAAAACCTGGAAATGGTCTACAAAAGCTTCCCCCGTCTGGAAGAAAGAAAGAACCAGTCCGCGGGAACCCTCAGCGGAGGTGAGCAGCAGATGCTGGCCATGGGGCGGGCTCTCATGTCCAACCCCCGTATTATCCTGATGGATGAACCTTCCATGGGTCTGTCCCCCATCTTTGTGGAGGAGATCTTCCATATCATCGAAGAGATCTCATCCAAGGGGACCACCGTTCTCCTGGTGGAACAGAACGCGAAAAAAGCTCTTTCCATCGCAGATCGGGCTTATGTACTTGAAACTGGAACGATTGCTTTGAGCGGGGACGCCAGGGAACTCATGTCCAACGAGCAGATCCGCAAAGCTTATCTTGGAGAGTAGGTGACAGTAATGGACCACAAAGTAATTACCATCGCAAGGAGCTACGGCAGCGGCGGCCGCACTCTGGGCAAGCTGCTTTCAGAGCGCTTAAACATGAAGTATTACGACTATGACCTGATCCGCATGGCCTCGGAAGAAAGCGGTATCCATGAATCCCTCTTCGGCAGGCTGGATGAAAAGGTACAGACCAGGCCCGGCGGCATTTTCGGCAAAACAGAAAATGTCTACACCGGTGAGGTTCTTCCGCCCAGCAGCGACAAGTACACTTCCGCAGACAACATTTTCAACATCCAGGCTGAGATCATCCGTAAAGTAGCAGACGAGGGCCCCTGTATTATCATCGGACGATGTGCTGATTTCATCCTGAAGGACAGGCCCAACGTAATCAGACTTTATTTCTATGCCTCCCGGCAGAACTGCATCGACCGTGTCCGCCGGCAGAATGGAGGCA
The DNA here is from genome assembly GCA_045112755.1 of Anaerobutyricum sp. GTDB lineage: Bacteria > Bacillota > Clostridia > Lachnospirales > Lachnospiraceae > Anaerobutyricum. The sequence continues at coordinate 18,851 of JBGUIF010000037.1, read as the reverse complement.
CAGACAGGGATATCCTGAACATGATTTCGAAGACCGATAAGTACCGGGCAGCCTATTATCGCTATCACACCGGTCAGGACTGGATGGATGTCTCCAACTATGACTTCTGTCTCAACACCTCCAGTCTCTCCTATGAGAAGCTGGCTGAGGTTGTGGAAGCCTATATCAACATATGCTGATTGTCGTATGTTGATTGTCATATTTTGATTGTCATATACTGATTGTCATATGCTGATTGCTGTCAGGCAGTTTCCTGATTTTCGTCAGGCAGTTTCCGTTTCAGGAAACACAGACATAAAAACGCTCCCTTCCGAGCTGACAAAGGAAATGATCAATACCTTGTCCTGCCCGAAAGGGAGCTCTTTTTAATTTTTAATCTGGATTTCAGCATTTTAATCTTTATCTCAGGATCAAAATCAATTACCTTCAATCCTTTGTATCGCTTCTTTGGCTTCCTTGCTGCCCAGCTTTTCAGCCAGTTTATACCAATAGAGTGCTGGATTTTTTATACCGTATGAGTTTTCAATGCACCAGCCGGTCATGTAACTTCCGTCGGCATCTCCGGCCATGGCTGCCTTACTGTACCAGTTAAAAGCCTCCTCCGGATTTTCTTCCGTTCCCTTTCCATATTGATACATGAGGGCAAGATTGAACATGGCGATGGCATTGCCTTTCTCTGCCAGTTTTTTAATACAGGCGAAAGCCTCCTCCCAGTTTTGGTCTGTACCGATTCCGTCGCGGCAGCACCTTGCTTGCTGCATCAGTCCGTCCTCGTTACCCAGATCAGCCGCCCGCTTATACCAGTAAAAGGCCCGTTCGGGATCTGCCTTTGTGATCTCCCCATCCTCATAAACCGTACCAAGGGTTACCATCGAGATGGGATCCCCTGTCTTTGCCGCCTTCTTACACCAGAAAAAGGACTGATCCGGATCCTTTTTTGTACCGAATCCTTCAAGATAACAGTTTGCCAGAGAAAGCATACAGGAAGCATCCCCGGCCTCTGCCCCTTTCTTATACCAATAAAACGCTTTCTGTGAATCCTTTTTTATTCCCCATCCATGCCGGTAGCAGCTGGCAAGAAGAAGAATGGCATCTTTATTGCCCTCCCTGGCTGAAGCCATCAGATAATCTGTGTCAACATGCTTCACGTTCTCCTCCAGAGATCCTCCCGCCTGAAAAGACCGTGCCATTGCCGCAACATAGATATCGTAGGACAGCCTGTGATTTCTCTGGGAGATCATGACGTTTCGGACCAACAGAACAGTTATGACGGTCAGGATGGCAGCGGCGGTTCCCCCACCGATCATCAAAGCACGTCTTTTTCTCTGTTTTTCCCTATCCACAAGCCTGTCAAAACGGACATCTAAAAGAATGGCCAGCAGCCTTAAAAATGCTTTTTCTTTACCAAGCTCGTTGATATTCGCCCCCAGCAGCGAAGAGCCTCCTTCCTGCCGGAATGCGGCCGGATAACACTCCAGCTCCGAATCATCACTCTCCGGCTCCCCATCCACGATAAAGGGGATAATCTTTCCATTTCGCCCAAGAGACCGGAAATACCGGATCTCCTCATTTACCCAATGGGATGAGGCGGAAGAAGGTGAGCAAATCACAATCAGATAACGCGATTGACGAAGTTCCTTCTCCAGGGCTTCAGTAAGTTCTATCCCTGCCAGGTCAGTCTGATCTCTGAAAATGTGGAGTTTCTTTCCGTGAGGCCAGTCCTCCACAAGGTCCTCAGGAATCCTGAAGGTCTCCAGCTTCTTCTGCAGCCAGCGGGCACTTTCCAAATCGTGGTGGCTGTAACTGATAAAGGCATCGTATACATATGATTCCATACCACTCTCCATCATAATAAACTATTGTGTTAATGATACTATCGGCTGCGCCTGTTCTTTTCGGTCTTGCTTTCAGCTTTTAAAACGTCAGCCACTGCCAGAATATTGCTGCGGTCAAATTCTTTATAATCCACATGCCCTCCGGTAACCTCATTTTCCCGGGCTGACAGATCATCCAGTTCTTCCCAGGGAACCAGACAAGAGTGCAGACGGCGTTCTGAATCCTTCCCGATATTGATGGAACCAGATCCCGTCCGGGCCATATCCTTTTTATAGGCCCGGGCCCTGGCCCTGAAAATATCCTCAGGCATGAGGGACCAGCCAAATAAATAATGAAAAGCACACCATCTCATGTGTTCTGTCTCGGCCAGATGATCCAGGACTTCTTCCTCCGGAGGCCAGTTTCCGGCAAGCACTTCCTCTTTGGTCTTTCCTGCGGCTCTTAGTACCGCTGGATAAAAGTCTGCCGATGCCCGGCTGCTCATCCGGCTGAAATAAGAACATTTCTCCCAGTTTTCCTCAGCGGAGCAGCCATTTTCGCCCATATAGTGCTGGTTGATCTGCATGGCCATGGCATCGATGGTTTTGACATCCATAATTTCGCTCTCATAAATGTTCAGACATTCTTTTTTATTGCATTTCTCGTCAGTCACAGCATAGCTGCCTTTGGATGCCTCAATAATCATTGGCCGGCGGCAGCCTTTCCCAAACCAGCTGTTCAGGTCTTTCGCCATCTCACGGTTTTTCTCCCGACTTCCGGTACTCAGAACGATACATTTGACTACTTCTTTTACCTCAGCCAGAAAAGTATAGAATTCATTGGATTGGCCATCCGTCATATGAAAATTGATATCATAATGTTTCATAATCTCATGTTCGTAAAGAAATCCATTCTGCGGTGCCGCATCAAAGATATCAGCCCGGAATGAACTTCCATAGAACACAGCATTCATAAGCACACTGCTGAGCATGGCACGTCCCATCCTTCCATAGCCGAGGATCAGAACATGAAAATTTTCGGCAGCCGAACCGTCAGGGTTAAAAGTGATCCTGTCACAGGGCGGAAAAAGCTGCATAATCAATCTCGAGATCAACTGGTAATCATCAAAAGCCAGTACACTGCCATAACCGCTGTCATGATGGGCCTGAAAAGAGGATGCCTCCTCGTCGATTCCAAAGATGAGCAGCGTCGTCTGGGATGGGGATATTCCCGCATCATCAAGAGCCTTCAACAATATTCTGGCATAGGACATATTTTTGCTGCCCTCTGTATGCATTGCGGCAACGTCCAGACATCGGCTTCCCGGTTTCATATTGATCTGCTTCAGAAAACGTTTTCCGGGCTGCAGGGCCTCATGGCTTTTTTCAATCACGCCGCCAAAGGCCTTAATGGCATCGTCAAAAGTATTTGTACCGTCCGGATCAACAAAGAGGATCGATCGATTCCTATCCTTGGCCATACTTCGTGCGTAGGCGACAGAAGATGTATTGACACCGTAAACCAGCAAAAGGGGTCCCCGACGGAGAAGGGTTACGCGAATGCGGTCAAGAAGCTGTTCCCCCAACGTGGTGATGGCGGCACTTGCCGTTACATAAAATGCACAAAAGTGGCCAAACCAAAAGATGGAATTACCCAGCTCACTGGCCAGGAGAGGAGATCCTGCTATATTCGACCAGTCATTCACGCCTCCGAACATCCGGCAAAGAGCCAGCAGGGCTCTGAACAGGGAAGTGACACTTCCCCCCCAGCAATAAGCATAACCGAAACCATAATATACTGCGCCAATGACTACCGCCGTAATCGTTGCCGCTGCCATAATCCATTTCCTAAACTGGTTTTTGACAGCAAGATTGAGCACTGCGGCGGCAAAGCATGCGCCAAGTATCACAACCAGAACAATTGCACTTGTCATAGATTAAAACCCCTCTACTTATCTGTTTTTTGCTGCACCTCACTGTTCCCCAGCTCACGCCAGGCATCGTCGTCCTTCCTGCGTTCACTCTCCGGGAGATTTTCGTAGGGTACAAGCATTGGATGAAAACGGTGTTCACGATCCGGCACAGGGCCATATCTCCAGTTATACAGGCTCATAAACCTGCACCAACGGTCATGTTCATTACAGCGAAAATTGTCCTTGTCGACTGCCTGCTCCCACCTTGAAAGTGCAAGGCTGCAGCTTCCGGTATCCAGTGTAATCGGAGACTCTTCCGGAAGAATCAACCGAAGCTTTGTCAGCATATGGTCAGCGGCGGCCCGATTGGAATTTTTGAGAAACAGCGTCAGCCTGTCCCAGGAATGCTCATCACCTGTCAGATTGGCTGTCCGACAGTAGGCAGCGTGCAGAGATTGTGCCCTCTGATCGGAGCCTTCTCTCACCACCAACTCCTGGGTAAAAATCTCCTCCTCTGTCCCGAAAGTAATTCCCGGCATACAATGGAGAGGCGCCGCTGTATGGATTCTTCCCGTCAGAGGAAAATACCGGTTTAAATTTATAGCGGCTGATGCATTTTCGGCGTGATCGTCACCACAAAAGATCAACCGATCTGCCTTTTCCAGGGTGTCGCTGTCCGGCAGAGCCCCCTTATGAAAAATCAATGCATCCCTTTTGCTGCAAACCTCATTGATGGAAAATACCTGATCAAGACAGGGATGGATCTTCCGATAGTCAGACCAGTCTCCATAGAGATGGTAAACCACCGTCTTAAAGGGGGTACAGCAGTTCACCAGCACCGCCTGGTTCAGCAAGGCTCGGGCAAGCAGTCCGCTGCCGATGATCACCATCGTCTTCTCTTCCATGCAAAGGGGATGAACCTGCCAGTACTTTCTTGCAGAGCATTGATGGGCATCGAAATAATGTACCTCCTCAGGGCCATCGACCTCCGGTGCCCTGCAATAGATTTTTACAGCATTGGTTTGTCCTTCTGCAAGCGCATCATTTACCTCACCGACAGCAGCTACATTTTCGAAAGCATTTTCTTTCATGAGAAAAATACTGTGTTTTCCATGCCCGTCTGCGAGCATCTTAACCAGATAAGAAAGGGGCTTCGGGAAAATAAAAATTCTCAAACCAGAGAAATCAAAGGAGGCCGCCTGGTCCTTTGTTCCGACAAAAATGATACAGGAAGAAGGGATCTGGCGGAGCGTATCCCTGGCAAGGGCTACGGAAGCAGTATTTATCTCGGAAAAAAGAGAACAGGGTCTGTTTCGTATGAATGCCAAGGTAAGAAAAGGAAGAAAACGATGGCGCAGACCATTGACCATTGCCAGGAGAACAGTCGCTAAAAGACCGGTACTCAAAACTACGAAAATCAGACCAATCACCCGTCCCTCCATAGAAACCGGATACAGGTCTCCGTAACCGACAGTTGTCAAAGTGACGATGGAATACCAGAAAGCATCGCTGAAACTATGGATATTGGAATCCGGGGATGCCGCTTCAAAAAACACCAGTATTACAAGAAGAAACAGATAAATCAGGACAGCAGCAAATGCGGTATAAAAAACTCTCTTTTTCATGGGCTTTCTCCTGTCAATAAAGAGATTTGTGTTCTAAAAAACATCTTATCATGCCCCATACTATTTGTAAAATCAAAGCATTATTCAGCTGATTATCCCTGCGGCAAAAATCACAGATAGATTGATGGGCATCAAAAAAGATGCTATAATATGCTCAAAAATATAAAGGAGGGGAAACTATGAAATCTAACAAAAGAAAAATCTTGTTTTTGTTACTGACCCTGCTCTTTGTTGCAGCGATCCCTGTGACTGGACAGGCAAAAAGAACTGTAAAGCGCCGCAAAGTAACTATTACAAAAGGATCCACCTACACCTTCACCATCCGTGGTGTTAAAAGTGCGTATTGGAAGACCAGCAAGAAGAAAGTGGTCAGCCTCACAGTGAAGAAAAACGGAAGAAAAGCTGTTTTCCACGGAAAAAAAGCCGGGAAAGCCCAGGTGACTGCCACAACCAAAAAAGTAAAGTACATCTTTAATGTGACTGTAAAAGCAAAAAAGAGGACCAAAACAACTAAGGGCAAAGTATCCTACCGCATGCAAGGGAATGGAAAGATCATGGTATTCTATATTAAGAACACCTTCTCCGTTTCTAAGAAAGTCACCATTACCACAAAGTTCTATAACAGTGCGGGCGCCAAAATCAGCACTGACAGCTGCACCGTAGCCTGTCTTGGTCCCAACCAGGAAACCGCCCTCTGTATCCAGGAACCTAAGAACTGTGATACTTTCAAGAACAAGATGACTGTCAGCTCCACCAGCCGAAACTCAAAGGCAAGCAAGCTAAAGCTTTCCTGGATAAAAAACTCAAAAGGTGTGACGGTCTATATCACCAATAAAGCAAAGAAGAAACTCTCCAAAATAAAACTTGCCGTAGTCTATTACAATAGCAGCGGCAAAGAGATCGGTTATCAGAGCGGCCAGGCTGACTGCTATACCAAAGATTCCTCTGACAGCATCGACTTTGCTCTCCCCAAAGATGAAGACGGAGATCCAATCAATCCATCCAAATACATCATCTACGTTGTAGATGCCTACTAAAATTAAGTGAATTTTTATCAGAGGGGGCGTCGCATTAAAACGGCTGCCACGTTAACTTAAAAGGCAAGAACTCTCACAGGCCAAACACTTAGGACATTGAGAGTTCTTGCCTTAATCTTAATTCTTTGCTTCGCATTCGTCCGACAGCCCTGCTTGTTATTAAAATGGGGGGCCTGGTACCCTCTACTGCACTAATGAAGCTGTCGGACCCCCTCACGATTTAATCCCATTTTTTCCAGACGTCCGGCTGATATCCGACAGTGGCCTGTCTTCCATTACGGACAATGGGCTGTTTTAAAACAATCTGATGATCCAAAACCTTTTGAAATTTATCTTCTGGCGAAAGGTATTTTATCAGCGCCAGCAGGTCTTTGTCTTTGCAGGCCGGATCGATCATATCATCCAGGCCGCCGACTGCCTGGCAGACTCGCTGGAATTCACCCTTGCTCAGGCCTTTCTGATTTAAGTCAACCATCTGAAATTTGATGCCCCGCTCTTTAAAGAACCGCTGGGCTTTACGGGTGTCGGCACTTTTCTTTGCCCCAAATATTTGTACATTCATCGATTTATCCACCATTATTATGGATTTCTATCCACAATTCCACAGAATTTCGCTGTGATTATCATCCTTGTTATAAAATCTATTCACGATTCAGCTTTTCACAAAATGCTTTTATCTTTCTCTCATTCTCCTCAGAGGGCTTATTCTTTGGATCAATCAGGGTAAGCTCTCCTGCCAGTTCCTCTCTTCCCAGGGCATCCTTCAGCTTTCTAAATGCTTTTTCCGCTCCCGAGGCAGCCTGACAAGCAAAGGCCGCAATCTTTTTTCCTGTTAGATCATTTTCCTTGATAAAAGTCCGGACCGGGGGTGTAATATTGCCTGCCCAAACGGGAAATCCAAAGATAATCCTGTCATAGCCGCTAAGGTCAACGTCGTATGGCTCCAGCTTGGGTGTCTCAGCCATTACCGCACTCTTTCCACCCCAGAGAAACTTACGGAATCCGCCTGTCGGGTATCCCTTTACCGGTCTAATCTCCAAGGTATCCGCACCGATCCCCGATGCAATCCTCTTTGCAGCATAGCCTGTATTGCCTTCCAGTGAATAATATACTATCAGTGTTTTCACAAGTCTCCCTCCTCGTTTCTGATCTTATTTATCTGATCTTCAAAGCTTTCTCATTGTCCATATAGCGGTTATATCCAAGAATAACCTCCTCGATCAACATCTGTCAATCATATTATAACATGGCATGGAATTTCCACTGCAATATCAATGTTATTTTGATTTTATGGATATATTTCGACTATTTAAAACGACTTACACAATCTGTATTGTCCTATATTTGGATATATTTTTATATATTATTGATTTTTATATTGTATTACGGTTATTTTTGTGGTATTATTCTTGTCGCATAAAGAAGGCAGAAGATTTCAGTATTGTTTAACAGGAACTTTCCTGTTTTAAGCGCAAACTAAAAAGGAGCCATTGATGACGATCGAAGAGATGAAAGACAGGAAAAGAGAATTCGGTTATACCAATAAGACGATCGCAGAAAAAAGCGGCCTCCCCCTCAGTACAGTCCAGAAGATCTTCTCCGGCGCAACGATTTCCCCAAGAGAAGCTACCATCCAGGCCCTGGAAAAAGTGTTAAGGCCATCAGAGAGTCAGCGTCCTGCTCCCTATTATCATGATTTATTCTCAGCACCGCAGGGAGTTGCTGCAGTCCGGGAGCCAGGATCCAACTATGGGGAAAAAGATACATCTGAAACTGAAGGAAAATCCGGTCCTTATACTCTGGAAGACTATCTGGCCCTGCCGGACGACCAGAGAGTTGAACTAATTGACGGAGTCTTCTATGATATGGCAGCTCCTAATTACCTTCATCAAAGTATAGCCGGCTATATCCATAAGGTATTCTTAGATTATATCTTTGAGCATAGAGGGCCTTGCTATCCCTTTATCTCCCCGGTGGATGTCCAGCTGAATTCCGATGATCAGACGGTAGTTCAACCTGATGTAATGATTGTATGTGACAGGGATAAATATAAGAACGGACGTATATTCGGAGCTCCGGACATGGTCGTTGAGGTTTTGTCCCCTTCGACCAGGAGGAAGGATATGCAGCTGAAGATGTACAAATATGCCGATGCCGGTGTAAGAGAGTACTGGATGGTCGATCCTCAGAAAAAGCTTGTCATCCAATATAATCTTGAGAATCTGGACTTCCCCTCCATCTTTGGATTCGAAGACCAGGTTCCGGTGCTGGTCTGGGAAGGAAAGTGCAGGGTGAACTTTAAGGAAATGATGAAAAACATGGAGTTTCTCTTTAAATTATAGCCTGCGCCACCCACATTCTGAGGCATGAAAGCACAAAAAACTGGTGCTGCCGATATAATAAACGGCAGCACCGCGAAGATCATTGTCGCTTATTTGATATGTTTCAGCACCTCTCCGATATCTCCATCAATACAGATGCTTCTTTCCTCGATCTCACCCGGACAAAATGCCTCCCCAACATTTACGCAGGCATAGACAGCCTTCTCGTTGTCCATGGTCATCTGCCAGAAGGGATACTTAATAATCACCGGCGTATTGGCTCCGACGCCAAGCTCCAGATACAGCACATGCCTGTTTTCATGCCTTTGAAGGAAGTCTGCGTAGGCCGCCGATGCCCGATGCCAGCCTGCATCCTCCACAAAGGAATCGTCCGCACGAAGATTGGTGGTGACATCAGACCCGTCATCCGGGCATTTCGGAATCAGCGCAGAAGGGATCCGCATCTTCAGCTTCCCGTCTTCCGGCACCTGATAACCATTGTTCTCATCCTTCACGAAGCCCTGGGCTTCCATCGCCTTCATCACCCACTCCTCATTGTCATAGGTCTTCTGCAGCGACGGATTTACGCTCTGGAACAAGCCGTAGTCACCCTGAGTATAGAAGAGACGCTTTTTATCAAATCCGGCTCTCTGGAACTGATGATCCACATTCGTGGTGATGACAAAATAATCCTTGTCCTTCACCAGGGAAAGCAGGTCACGATAGACAGGTTTCGGCGCATCGATATAGCGGTTATAATAAATGTGCCTTGCCCACCAGGCCCAGTGGGTCTCCTCATCCGGGAAGGGGTAGAAGCCGCCGGAGTACATATCTCTTATGCCAAATCTATCTGCAAAGTCATAAAAATACTCTTCAAATCGCTCACCGCTGTAGGTAAAGCCTGCTGATGTGGAAAGCCCTGCGCCCGCTCCGATTACAAGAGCGTCCGCCGTCTCAAGTTCTTTCTTTAATCTGCAGATTCTCTCTTCCGCAGAACCTGTTCCGGTTGACATATTCCTGCTGAAATACCTCACCGCATTTATCCCTTTTTCAATGGTCTCCTGATAGCCATTCGGCATCTTATTATATAAGTTCTTCATAGTATTCTTTATCCTCATCCTTAAAAACATTAAAGATTACCCTGTCCATGGTGCCCGGATGCGCTGAAAGCCATTCATCCACTGTGCGGACCGCAATCTCCGCCGCCCGCTGATTCGGAAAATGAAATACTCCCGTAGAAATACAGCAGAAGGCCACGCTTTTCAAATCATTTTCCAGGCACAGATCCAAAGTGTTCCGATAACAGTCTGCCAGATCATTTTCCAGTTCCGGCGTCAACTCATACTGCACTATGGGTCCCACAATATGAATGACTTTCCCGGCCGGAAGATTATAGGCATCTGTCAGCATAGGAATCGCAGTGGGCTGTTCATAATCCCTGCCATATCTGTTCCGAAGCTGCTGCATCTTCCTGCCGCACTCTTCCCGGAGCTGGACCCCGGCAAAAGTATGGATACAGTTATCTATGCAGGTATGCATGGGAATAAAGCAGCCTAACATCTGGGAGTTGGCGGCATTCACAATGGCATCAACAGCCAGCCTTGTAATATCGCCCTGCCAGACAGACAGGCAGTCCCTCCTTACAGGAATATCCTGCAGCCCTACAATACCATTTTCATGAATCCTCTCCTGCAGATAGTCATCCTGCACGTCGAGTACCCGGTCATCCATCTTTCCCGGCATACGGATATTCATCAATGAACGAAGAACGGACCTCTTTCCCTCCGTATCCCCCGGCACCTGCAAATCTTTATAATCATAGGAATCCGCCTTGAACTCCTCCACCAGGTAGTCAAGACGCTGTTCCTGCGTCATTTTCTCACTCATGCTGTCAGCTCCTTTCTACTGCACCTGCCGGTCACACGTAGGTACAGTTACCGCAGTGCAATCAATGCTCCTGGATTACTCCTTCTCTTCATTTGATTCAGCGCCAACTGCCTGCCTCGTGTCTTTCATGATATCGGCAAATGTTGTGGCTCTAAGTTTCTCTTCCATCACTCTCTGGGCATCCATAAGACGCTGATCCAATACCTTATGGATGTTTCGCCCCACAGGGCAGTCAGGATTCGGCTGTTCATGAAAATGGAAAAGACCCTCCTCCGTATCTACACTGCCAACGGCTCTGTAGATGTCGTAGAGCGTGATCTTGTCAAGCCCCTTTGCAAGTTCCGCCCCGCTGCTGCCGCGCTGCGTCTGCACAATACCCGCTTCCCGCAGCTGTGAAATGACTGTACGGACGATGACAGGATTCACTCCAATGCTTCCGGCAAGAAATGCACTATTCACGCGGTCCATATCTTTGAAATAGTCGATTTCTATGATGATGTGAACTCCAATGGTAAATTTGCTTCCGATCTGCATTTTCCACCTCCGCGCACTTTTATCAAATAATAGTTGTATTATATATATCATTACAACTTAGTTGTCAATATCAATATTACATCTTTTTTGAAATCTTCCTATTTCCGTAAGATAAACATCAAACAACAGTAAAACTCTCTCTCCTCGTGTCCAGCTTCCCCAATTTCTCCAGGCTCTCATAATATAGTCTTACCGCATTATTGATCAGCCATAATTCTCTCTCGCCGATCACGCCGCCCTGCCCCTTATAATCCAGCATCAGGGCCATATCAAGAATCCAGCCTGCCAGAGTCAGAATCTCTTCCGACCAGTCATGAAGATCATCCGGCGCAATCTCCGTCTCCGTGAGCAGGATATATTTCTCCCTGACAGCAGCAATCCAGCCACCATAGCGGGCACGCAGGGTTTCTATCGTTACCGTCCCATTGGCAAGCTCCTGCAGGTCCACTATGAACTCCTCCGCCAGATTCACAATGTCCGCCAGCAGCATCTTATGCTCTTTGATAAAGTCTTCTCTGCTCTGCCGGGACTGGTAGATCTTTTTCAGGCTGTCATAGGATTGATTCTCCCACAGGTAAATGTCCTCCGTCACGGCGGCGTTTTTATCCGGTTTAAAATAAAGGCGGCGCAAGTCTTCATCCGGCGCCCAGATGGTGTAGGCATAATACAGGTGATTTACCATATCACTCTCATCATGGCCAAAATAACACCATACTGCCCGGGCCGGCGTCCCTTTAAATCTGGCCTCGCTGGAAGGTCCGGAATATATTTCCTCATGTTTGATCCGGTCAGCTATCTCCCTGCTATAAGCCGCAAGAGCCGACAAGCCGCCGGGCTTTTTAAGAATGACAAAGGCACATAAGCGTTTTACGCTGGGAGAACTTAAGGGCTCTACTTTTACGAGCACATAGTCCTCCGTCTCATAGGATATTTCCCGCTGCTGATAGGGCTGATAGTCCGCCACCTGAAAATAGATGGTTCCGCCCATGCTGCTGCGAAACACCGGATGCTGTTCCTTCCCCGGATTATTCTGATTCCAGGCCCTGACCAGCCGCTGCGCCTCCTCATTGATGTCAGTCAGGGACAATCTTCCCTTACGGATCTTCTTATTGTGGACCATGGCCGTGGATAACGCCCCGGTAAATAAACTATGATTGGCTCCGGGACCGAGCCGGGATACCTGGTCGGCAGCGGAAGAAGCCAGGACAGCGATCCCATGGCCGGCAAAGTCTGCGATGGCGTCTTCAAAATGCATTCGCCTGGCCCCGGCAGTGGTAAAATTCCCGGAATAACAGCAATCAAGAATCAGTATCTTATCCCTGGCTGCCAGAGTATCCATGAAATCAACCAGACTTTGCAGGGACAGATCCCCATCGCTGAAGGTCAGGTTCCTGTCTCTGCCATGCCCGGAAAAATACAGGATAAAGCTGCTATCTTCCTTCAACAGATCTTTAAATCCCGCCAAAGCCCTGGCCATATCTTTTCTAGTGACACAGCCTTTATTTTCCTCTCCTGCCAGCAGACGGATCTGTTCCTTTGGAATCTTCAGGCCTGATGTTAATGCAGACTCCATGAGCATCAGGTCCATAGAGTAAGTCGGCAGATTCAGGATATTCAGTTTCTGATAATCTCCAACCCCAATCAGGAGAGCATAAATGTTTCTGTTTTCCACAGCCATAAAATGTTAACCTCATAAATGGTAATAAAGCCAGACTGGATGATGCAGGCCGGAGAACCAAAAAACTCGTTTTGCTCCGGACACACATCAGCCAGCCTGACCCTTCTTCATCTAAATGATATTATATAATAATAGCAGACCTTATGAAATATAGAATTGTTATCCGACCTTATGCCCTTATGAACTCTATAATGAAATCCCTCAATCTTTGTTTTAACTAGTCGGCATATAAAGCATAGATAATGGGTAAAGTGATGGGTTTATTCATTGTAGAGGTATAACTATACAAACCAGCCAGCTCCCCATAAACTGTGATCGTGTCGTCTTCCAGAATCCTGGAAGATCCCTCTGGTTTATAATATACCACATATACCACCTGATCATAGTCCCCATCTATGGCCAATCTTATATCTACCTGCCGGCTGTCATCACTTTCTACCACCTGTAAAACTGTTCCTGAAAACTTTGCTTTCTTCCCTTTATAGTCATCCGGATCCCTTGCAATCTCGTCATAGGAATAGGTTTTACACTTTGCCTTATACTGCTTTTCAGACATATCTGTGCATTCTATCTTTAAGGTGCAGTCATGGTCTCCGTAATGGATCTTCAGCTTAGATGTCTTCCCTGCCTCCAGGGTTACCGGCTCATCCACCGTCCATCCGGTTACTGCCTGGGTCTCGCCGTTTTTATAAACTGCAGTTACAGTGACATCACTGCTGCCTTCTCCAATCTCTACACCTGCCTTTGTAGACCCGCTGTACTCTGCCTTAATCTTTTCTATGCTTATGGTGGTGCAGATGACGTCCAGAGAACACTGCTTCCCCTCATAATCAATGACAACTGCAGCTGTACTGTCCGCTGTCAGAGTCTGGGGCGTTTCAATGGTCCAGCCGGAGACCACTTCCTCCTCTCCATTCTTATAGAATGCTGTCACCTCAAATCCAGCATTATCTGAATCCAGGACAACGCCGGCCTCCGCATCTCCATTATAAGTCGCAGAAATGCCCACTAATTCACTGGTAGAGCAATCCACCGTTAATTTCCGACTCAGATCTTTATAAATGATGGTGACCGTCGCGCTGCTGTCCATCTCAAGAGTCTGGGGTTTTTCGATCGTCCAGTCCGTAATCTCATGTTTTTCCCCATCCTGATCCAGGCCAACCACTTTGATTCCTTTGTTGGACTGGTCCAAAACAGTTCCTGCTGCAGTATCGCCGTCATAAGCCACCTCCAGAGACTCCATCCTGGGGCCACTGTTAAGGGCAAAGAAAATGACGATTAAAGCAGCTGCTGCCAGACCTAATATAACAAATATCGTTTTCTTCTTTTTACCGGTTTTTCCTTTTCCAGTATCCTCTCTGGTGTGTTCCTCTTTGCTGTCTTCCTCTTTGTTGTATTCCTCTATGCTGCCTTCCTCTTTGCTGTCTTCTGCTGCATCCATATGGAAATCCCGGAATCTCTCTTCATTCACTGCCTCTGCAGTGAATGAACCTTTATCGTATTTTCTCTCATCAGCTTCTATTACATCATCAGATAAGCCTGAAGAGTCTTTTTGGGCCTCACTGTTCATTGCCAATGATTGATCCTGAACATCTTCTTTCGCCGAGGCCGCCTGATCTTCCGGCGTAATCTTCACAGTTTCTTTCAACAAATCCTCATCTAATTTTGAACCGCAGGCCATACAGAATCTGGCTCTTTTATCATTTTCTCCACCACAGTTCGGGCAGATCATCTTAGCATCAGCTAAAGAGCATCCACACTCTGTGCAGAATGCTGCCTGACCAGGGTTGCTGCTGCCGCAATTCGGACATTTTACTATAATCATATCGCTCCTTCAACATTAATTATTATATCCGTTATACTTTCAATGGCTAACAATATAGTGTCACTTTCCAACGACACCATACTCTTTTGGACTTGGCAAAAAACCTGAAGAGCTACTCCTTTTTAACTTCTTTACCAGTCCTGCCATACTTGCGGCTGATCTGTATCACAGCTTCCAAGGCTACCGCCTCATGATTCGGTTCAATATATTCATCCGTGGTATAGGTATGAACATTTTCCACCTGCTCATCAGACATCCGGCCTAACATAGACTGAATATCCGTAATCTTATCATTACGACCTGACTGCATCATCTCACCCCTTTCCGGTACTAACCAATTGCTAAGAACAGTATATCCTCCTCTGTCTTAGAACTGGTCGCCGGAAAGGCGACAATTATCCTAAGGTGGGCTGGTCATATTCATCAAGGGCAAAATTAATCACATCGATATCATAGATCCCCCGCTCTATGAAATATTTCACGATCAGATCCCCTTTACTGCCCGGCGAAAGCGCATATTCCGCCCTGGCCAGCAGATCTACCGTATCATTGAGCGGCAATTCCAAAGCGATGGCCAGGGCAAGGACCGTCTGCTTGCTTGGATGATAGGCAGGATTACTGCGAATCTTGGAAAACAGCTTCCGGTCAATGCCCGCACGTTTATAGACCTCAACATCCGTCTTGCCACTCATATCGATCTTCAAAAAAAGCATATCATGGAAGGATTCCCCAAGCTCTTCCATGAGCTGGTCCAGGGTAAAGGACTCTTTGTTGGAATAGTTCTTTCCGGAATCCTTAAATATGTCTCCATAAATAGAATCGTCTATGCCTTGAGGCTGCGGTTCTACATAATTGGTACTGATATATTCTGCTAAAGACTGCCTTAATTGTTCTGTTAACATATCTTCTCCCGTTTTATCGGTTCTCCACTTTTCTATGCAGACACTGTAATCCACATTTTGCTCTTGCAACTTGCTTTTACCACACCCGAATTCCACGGAGCTCATGTCGTTTCATGCACTCCTCCATCAGGTTGACCCAGCTGACACAGTGGTCCAGGATCACCGAATCCGATGTAATCACATTTTCCTTGTTATATAGTTCCCGGTCCACATCTCTCCTGACCTGAATATCCAGAGCAAAGGGATCACACTCTGCAATATCTGCAATCCTGGCTTTCAGCCGCCCCGAGTTGGAAACCGGCTGATCAAGAAGGATATTCACCTTTCCTACATCTGCGTCCCTGAGAATATCACACATCAGGCGGATAGCCTTAGAAGTTTCCGGAATCAGCCGATAGGTCCCCCGGAGCGCAGCCAGATCACGAATGGTGCCATCCATGCATGACAGAAGGATGGAATCACTGAAAAATACCTCCAGAGTAATAATGGTATTAAAACCATCAATCCATACCTCCCGCCCGGAGATCTCTGCCAGACTTACCTGCTTCTCTCTTCGCCGCTTCAGCTGGGAATCCGCTGCCAGACTTCTCATGATTGCCAGACGCTGACGCTCAGAGAGCAGAAAATGGTTCCCTACAAAAACAGACGCCTGCTTCAGATCATAACCCTCATTAATGAGGTAGGAAATGTGTCTTGACGCCGTCCGCATGATCTTAAGAGCTTCCGCTGAAAAATTCCTTTCATCTTCCGGTACATAACCACGCTTTGCATTCATTGATCAGTACTCCAATCTTAATAGTTTTTAAGTACTTTAGCATCTTTATAAGATCGTGGTCAAAACGGCCTTGATCCTTTTCTTCTCTATTTTCATTACGATCATCCTACCAATAGTTTTCCGGTTTTCTTGATATATTTTGCTGGGATTGATGCATCGAGCCGCCAGGTAATATTCATGGGTTTTTCCCCTTCATGCTTTACATAGTTTGCTGTGCCAAGGAAAGTGTAGGCTTCTGCACCATTAGAGATCTGGTCTTTCTTGAATTCCCGGACAAATAGAAGCACTCGGGTTCCCATCTCTTTATGATGTATATATCTCTGCGCGGTTGGTGATTGCTCCGAAGTCGTGCTCTGGCTCTGCCAATGAAATAGATATTCATTGATCGAATAGTCCTGATACATCGTTGTTGGAGAATAATCTTTGTCGGCTTTATTTAAAGTTACAAAAAATACATCTAATTTTTTATCCGGCAACCACTTGACACCTTCCCGAACGGTAGAGGGTTTCATAAAGTCCAATGCAACTAAAAGCTGGTCCCTGCTATAGGTGCAATGCAGATCTAACGGACAATCAAATCCAAGGTCCACCGACTCATCGATGAAATCGATCTGTTCATACCGATATTCCAAAAGATCGATCATCTCCTGAAGCATGACCGGGCTATCCGATAGTTCATACATGTGATCCAGCATATCATCCCCGTTCCATTCCTCAATCGGTTTTCCCCAGACTGTCACATAGAACATTTGCAGCATTCTTTTTTCCATCGGAGAAAGCTGCTCAAAATCAATATCATCGATCCGTGGAAGGATGTCCAAGAGGAACGTTATTAAGCGGCGGGAATCCACCACCGACAACTTAAGCAGTGCCTTCGTAATCGTTTCTTCCAGAGGTTCATTGAAATCTTCCTTCACATCTGCACGTACACAAAGTCTCGAAAAATTAGAATATTTATAAAGGCTGCGGGGATCCAGATGATTATAGGAGAGAAACGATGCCAGCGACAGAGTCTGTCCGGAATCTTCTTCAAATGAAGCGATGCGCATGATCAGACCTGCATTGCTGCCGTAAGAGGCCCGGATGTTATCTAAAATGTTTTTTTCAGCCTTTTTCTCCAGCTGAATATAACAGCCTTTTGGCAAAGAGATAAATCCGTCTTTAATTTCCCGTAAAACACCTCGTGTCGTATTCGAAAGCAGTGCGGCAAATTTGTCTTCAAAATGATATTTCTTGTTCGCCTGTCCTATGAAGTCAAGAACAGTAAGGCACTCCTTTCCTTCTGCAAGCCGCAAGCCTCTGCCAAGCTGCTGCAAAAAAACGGTCAGGGATTCGGTCGGACGCAAAAACATAATCGTATTCACTTCCGGAATATCGACACCTTCATTGTAAATATCCACAACGAAGATAAACCGAACTTCTCCGCCCACCAGCTTTTTCTGAGCTTTTTTTCGGTCTTCGTCTGCAGATTTACCTGTTAAATATATAGATGGAATCCCCTTTTTATTGAAGAAACGACTCATAAACTCAGCATGCTGTATGCTGACACAGAAGCCAAGTCCTTTGACGGCATCGATGTCAGTTACATAACGAAGGAGGGAAGCAATGATCATATTTGCACGTTTTTCCGCAACGATTCCACTGAAAGTATAAATATTCGTCAACTCATTTTTATCGTAACCGCCGGCTGACCACTTCAAAGTGTCAAGATCGACCGTATCGGTCACGCCAAAATACTGGAACGGGCTCAGCAGTTTCCTGTCGATGGCCTCCGGAAGCCGGATTTCAGCGGCGATCCTGTTATCAAAGTATCGAAGGATACTTTTACCGTCCATTCGTTCCGGAGTAGCCGTCAGCCCCAGCAGGATCTTCGGATGATAGTATGTCAGAAGTCTCTGATAGGTCGGAGCCGCAGCGTGATGAAACTCATCCACCACGATAAAATCATAGAAATCCGCAGTGGTTTTTTCTGTGAAATCCTGCGAATTAAATGTCTGAATCGATACAAACAGGGCATCCAGTCCCTCCGGCCTGTACTTCCCGACAAACATATCTCCGAAATTAGCATCCTTCAGCACAGCACGAAAAGTGTAAATGCTCTGTTTCAGGATCTCTTCCCGGTGCGCTACAAATAACAGCCGACAGGGCTGGTCAACATGCTCTTTCAGAAAACGTTTATAATCAAGTGCTGCGATTACCGTCTTGCCAGTACCTGTAGCAGCTACAACGAGATTGCGCATATGCCCGCGGACTTTCCGCTCCGCAGCCAGCCTGTCCAGAATCTCCTGCTGATAAGAATATGGCAAAATGTCCAAAGTATATAGATTGGGATTGTTCGTATCGAAATACTTTTCAGCTTTTAAAGCTCTTACAAGATAGGCCTGTTTCTCTTCCGTATATTCTTCAAACTCCGCAGAATTCCAATAGCTTTCAAATGTTGCAGCTATCTTGTCGATCGTCTCAGGCAGATCTGAACGGGTCACTTTAACATTCCACTCCAGGCCGCTGGAGATGGCAGCATTTGAGAGATTGGAAGATCC
>JBGUIF010000036.1:0-3847 GCA_045112755.1 Anaerobutyricum sp. | reverse complement strand
GTTGAAGGAGATCACCGACCGGCTGGAAGCAGGGATAGAGGAGGTCTTTACCTCGGATAATTATAAGAATTATCTTTCCACCATGGCGAAGTTCCATAAATACAGCTTCAATAATACCCTTCTGATCGCAATGCAGAACCCTGACGCCACCCTGGTGGCAGGATATAACGCCTGGCAGAGAAAATTCCACCGGCATGTAAAGAAGGGAGAAAAGGCGATCAAGATCATCGCGCCGATGACCTTTAAAGGAACACAGGATGTAGAGAAGGTAGACCCTGTTACCCAGGAGATTATCCTGAATGCCCGTGGGGAGCCGGAGACGGAGAAAAAGGAGTTTTCTTATCAGAGGTTCAAGGTATCCAATGTCTTTGATTATTCACAGACAGAAGGAGAACCGATCCCTACCCTGGAAGTCCCGGAACTGACCGGAAACCAGAAGAACTTTGATATTTTTATGGAAGCGGTGAGGAAGGTTTCTCCCGTACCCATCCGCTTTGATGATATCCCTGGAGAAGCCAGGGGATATTACAATAATGCCACGAAAGAGATCGTGATCAAAAAAGGGATGCCTGAGATCCAGACCATTAAAACTGCGGTCCATGAGCTTGGGCACAGTTTATGTCATGACAGGGATTTCCTGCAGGCTGCGGGTGAGAAGAAGGACCGGGTGACCATGGAGCTGGAAGCGGAGTCGATCGCCTTCTGCGTCTGTTCCTTCCTGAAATTGGACCAGGATGTCGGTGAGTATTCCTTCCCCTACATTGCCGGATGGGCTGCAGACCGGGACCGGAATGTACTGCGGGAATCCATGGACCTGATCCGGACCACTTCAGGCGATATCATTGATGGAATGACAGAAGTATTCAAAGAATATGGCCTGATGAAAGGACAGGACCTTGATTATGACCAGGTAAATGATTTCTTTGAGATCTACCAGATCGATCCGGATGGTCCGGCAAAAGATAAGATGTTTCTGGGAGCGGATTATCTGGAGATCCATGGAATCACTGTCAGTCCCGATGAGTATAAGCAGGTATATAAAGGAGACTTAGAACCTGGGACCAGCCTGGAAGATATCTATGAGCGTTTTAACCTGGACAGGCCGGAGGACTTCACAGGGCATTCCCTTTCTGTGGGAGATGTGGTCGTGCTTTCCCGGGGAGGAACCAGACAAGCCAGCTTTGTCGATATCATCGGCTTTAAAGACCTGCCGGATTTCATGCCCGGGATGATCCTGGAAAAGACAGCGGCAAAGTCAATCACAGAAAGACCAAAAGAACAATCGAAGGAATTGATAAAAAGATCAATGCCGAAAAGAAAGGAGGAAGCAGTCAGATTATGATGCAGGAAAAAACAGCAGGAAAGGAATATGTTTTAGAGAAAGAAACTTTCAAAGAGGCACACAGCGAAGAGAATATCCGGGAGATCGTCCGGACGATCGAGCACTACCTGCAGCAGACCAGGGAAGTCATGGACCGTATCGAAAAGGATATCGAAGAGCTGAAGAAAGAGAACAGGATCAACAGAGAAAAGGATGAGACCATTCATCCAGGGAAGGATCCTGCTCAAGAGGTGGGAATGAACTTATGAATAAGAACCTTACTAAAGTTGGTGAAGGAATCGGATTTGAAAGGATCCGGAGGATCACAGGATATCTTGTCGGTACTTTGGAACGCTTCAATAATGCAAAAAGAGCAGAGGTCAAAGATCGTGTGAAGCATGGATGCAAATAGGGAACAGTTCTGATCAAAACATATTTCATGTGACCACTAACTACCATATACAAAAGGCTGTGTTCCAGAGATCTGATCGCTG
Organism: Anaerobutyricum sp.; assembly: GCA_045112755.1. Lineage (GTDB taxonomy): Bacteria > Bacillota > Clostridia > Lachnospirales > Lachnospiraceae > Anaerobutyricum. Next base: position 2,032 of record JBGUIF010000036.1, on the reverse strand, counting down.
AACACAGCCACTTTTATTTGAGAGAGAAAGGAAAGAGCGACAATGGACGATATAAATAGAAATACCACAGAAGTAATCATGCAGATCCACAATGTTTTCCGTTATGCAGACCCTGTCTTTCGGCTCACAACCATTGGTACGATCAAACTGATCCAGTTCCTTGCCCGCATGGCAAAGGAAAAAAAGCTTTCTGAGGTCAGCATCGACGATTTCGGAAATTTTTTAAAGGCTACGGATGGCAAATACGACATCATGAATATCCCGGCAGTAGATGCTAAGCAGCTGCAGGAGGAACTTGCTGATATGGATATCCACTTTGCAATCCTGCCGGACCTTGACAGAGATGACGGCCTGATGCAGGTGGCCGTATATCAGCCGGACCGTGAAAAGTTTGGTTCATGGTATGAGAGGTTTCTGATCGACAGGATGCAGGGCGGAGAAAAAGAGCTAAAGGAACTCCGGAGCCTGACAAGAGGAAATGTCAGCATCGTCTCCTTCCCATTAGAAGGCAAGGAAGAAGGGATGGCGGAGGACTTCAAGGCTCTTGGGATCAATTATGCCCGGTTTCCTGATCTGCGGGTCGGGGATGGCAGCATCCAGTTTGAGATCGCCAACAGTGATATGGGAAAAGTGAACCAGTGGTATAAGCTCAAACAGCGGGATATGCTCCATGCCGGGGAAGAACTTCCTCCCATGGAAACCATCTCCATGGAACAGTACCAGCAGACCGGAGCCATGTCCGAGCAGGATTACATGGATACTGCAACGGAAGAGATGAAACAGGCGAACAGGAAATACGAAGGAAAAGAGAAAGGAGAAGCAGAACAGCTGACGGAAGAAAAAGATCAGGTTATAAAAACTGACTCTTCTTCTACTTTCCTGGACCACGTGAATGATCCTGATTTCATCCCGGTGACGATCAATAAGAAGGCCCTGATAGATAAGTCTATCGTTTCTACGGAAATGAGGGAGCGGTTCGCAGACAGGGGACAGTTCTGCTGCCGGATCCCGGGCACCTGGGAAAAGGGGAAGAAGCAGGAGGATATCCTGATGATCCCGCTAAAAAATGTGTTTGAGGCAGATGAAGGAAGAAGCTATATTGCCTTTCTTGATAAGAGACATCTTCCCCTCGTGCTACATGCCGGCAACGGTACTCCCGCGACGGAATATTTCGGTGTAACTACCGATGTGTTTGCAAAACGGTTCTTCCGCGAGGTGACTCCGGAAGCTCTGTCCCCGGAAAGAGTCGTGGATCCGGCGAAGAGCCTTGCTGAGACAGTGACAATACACTTGAAACAGCCTCACCCGCCGGTGTTGGCCCGATGATCAGGAAGGAGATGGTGATATAGATACGAAAAGGAAAACGCCTTGGGCAGCCTTTTATATCGTGCTGGTCCTGATGATAACAGGGGCTTATTTTATATCCGGTATCTTTACATTTCCGGATGTAAACCTCTTTAATTACGGAGAAAAGCTCACGTATATCCTGCTCCATCCTTTCCATAACTGGTGGAATGACAAGACCCCCATGGTCATGGGTACCGGACTGATCCTGTGGCTGATGGGGGTCTCCTATTTCCTGACATATTACCGGGATTACCATTTCGGGAAGGAGCATGGTACTGCAGACTGGGGAGAGCTGTCTTCTATGCAAAAGAAACTGGAAGACCCGGATCCGATGAGGAACACGATCATCAGCAAAAATATTTCGATAGGATTCGATGCCTTGTCCAACATGAATCTTCTGATCATAGGAGGTTCAGGATCCGGTAAGACAAGCGGCATTGTGATCCCCAATATCCTGCTTGGAAACTGCACTAATGTAATTTTGGACATTAAGGGAGGTGCGAAACGTTCCGCTGTGAAAAGCAGCGGCACATCTTTATAGAACGTTTCGATGTTAATTAAAGATGGAGAACTGAATACATGATATGTCGAATGAGAGGGTAACGCCTCGAAAGGCAACCTTAATACTCCGACTTGCGTCAAAGTCAATAGAGACTGAGAGGTAAGAAGCTCGGTGAAGTCGGCA
>JBGUIF010000035.1:0-9186 GCA_045112755.1 Anaerobutyricum sp. | reverse complement strand
GGGAACATCCCTACTATATCAAACGGATTATCGGCCTGCCGGGAGAGACTGTCCAGATCAAGGACGGCCTGGTATACATCGATGGCCGGCAGCTCAGTGAGGATGTCTATGGTATTACAGATTTCATCGAGGAAGCCCATGATGCAGAAAGGCCCATTGCTCTGAAGGAAGATGAATATTTCTGTCTTGGTGATAATCGCCCGGTCAGTTATGACAGCCGCTATCCGGAGGTAGGGCCGGTGGAACGGTCAGAGATCATCGGGAAAGTGTGGATCAGAATATGGCCCTTCGGTAAATTCGGCAAAGTGGATTAATAGGATAAAGACAGAGATTCTGTCAGACTTTTGGGGAGTGACCCGTTTATGAAAAGTATTTCCGAGATTCGGGAAGAGTTCCGGAATCTGAATCCGGAACAGATTGAGGAAAAGATAGAACATTTCAGGACAGATGAGAGAAAAGGTGTGCAGAAACTCCTAGAGACAGAGAGAAAAAAACTCGCACGCTATAAAGAAGAGCTGGAGAGGATAGAAAACCTCTGCTATTTCGAAAAGAAATATGAATCCCGGGGGCTGATCTGCGGTGTCGACGAAGTGGGCCGGGGTCCTCTTGCAGGGCCTGTGGTTGCCGGTGCAGTGATCCTGCCCAGGGGAAGCCGGATCCTTTATATTAATGATTCCAAGAAGCTTTCTGCCAAAAAGAGAGAGGAACTTTATGAAGTGATCAGCCGCGAGGCACTCTCCTTTTCATTTGGCATGGCGACCCCGGAGAGGATTGATGAAATCAATATCCTTCAGGCAACCTATGAGGCTATGCGGCAGGCCATTTCCGGACTCAGTGTCAGTCCGGATCTGCTGCTTAACGATGCTGTGACCATTCCTGGGGTAAGTACAGATCAGGTGGCCATTGTGCACGGAGATGCCAGGAGTATCTCCATCGGGGCGGCAAGTATCATGGCCAAGGTGTTCCGGGACAGAATGATGGTGGAATTTGACAGTATCTATCCCGGCTACGGCTTTGCTTCCAATAAAGGTTATGGTTCGAAGGAACATCTGGAAGCCCTGGAGCGGCTGGGACCCTGTCCTATTCACAGAAGGAGCTTTATTAAGAATTTTTGCAGTTAAACATTGAAATCCTGACCGGCCCATGGAGTCGGCCAGGACATGGGCTGATAGTAAAGAAAAGGAATAAGTCTTATGGATGTGCGGAAAAAGACCGGCAAGCTTGGAGAGACAGCCGCCGCTGCCTTCCTGGAACAGCAGGGGGTACGCATCCTGGAGAGAAATTTTCGCAGCCGGTTTGGGGAGATCGATCTGATCGGGGTCGACGGTCCTTATCTTGCTGTGATTGAAGTGAAGACAAGAAGAGGCCGGGGTTCCGGCCTGGGAGTGGAAGCTGTAGATCTGCGTAAACAACAAAAGATCTGCAGCACCTTTAATTATTATCGGATGAAAAGGCGGCTTACGGATTTTGTGCCTGTCCGCTTTGATGTGGTTGAAGTGGATATGGCTTCAAATTGCCGCTGGATTAAAAATGCCTTTGAATATATGGACCATCAAGGATGTATGTATTGACTGACCCTTCCGGGAGTGTGGATCATGGGGAAACATTATCATAGAATCGCTGCCGTGGCTCCTGACAGTATAGCCTGGGAGCTGGGGCTGGAGCCGGGGGATGCGATTATCACCATCAACGGCTGCGATATCCAGGATATTTTTGATTATCAGTATTATATGGAAGATGAGTTCCTCCAGGTGGAGGTGCTGACAAAGGACGGAGAGACCTGCCTGCTGGAGATTGAGAAAGATGAGGATGAGGATCTGGGTATCGCATTTGAATCCTCTCTCATGGATGATTATCACAGCTGCTGCAACAAATGCGTCTTCTGCTTTATCGATCAGATGCCTCCGGGCATGAGGGAAACCCTCTATTTTAAAGATGATGATTCGAGACTGTCTTTCCTGCAGGGAAACTATATCACCCTGACCAACATGAAGGAAGAAGACATAGACCGGCTGATCTACTACCATCTTTCCCCAATCAATATCTCTGTACATGCCACCAATCCCCAGCTGCGGTGCCAATTGCTGCACAACCGTTTTGCCGGAGATATCCTCGATAAGATCCGGCGTTTTTATGAGGCAGGGATTCAGATGAATTCTCAGGTGGTGCTCTGCAGGGGACTCAACGACGGGGCGGAGCTGGACAGAACCATCCGTGATCTGGGAGATTTTCTTCCTTACATGCAAAGTCTGTCGGTGGTCCCTGTGGGACTGACCCGCTATCGGGATAAGCTTGAGAAACTGGAGCCTTTTGACGCTGAGGATGCCGGGAAGGTCCTTGACCAGATTCTGGCCTGGCAGCAGCATTTTCTGAAGGAAAAGGGGACGGCTTTTGTCCACGCTTCCGACGAATGGTTTATCCTGGCCGCGAGGGAGATTCCTGAGGCGGCCTACTATGAGGGTTACGGACAATTGGAAAACGGGGTCGGTATGGTCCGCCTGCTTATAGATCAGGTTCGGGAAAGACTGTTTGAACTGGAGGAAAAGAGGGAGAGTTTTCTTTTGCCTCCTGATCCGGGAACCGGGGAGAGCGGCCGGCAGCGGCGGGTTTCCATCGCCACGGCCAAACTTGCCTACCCCACCATATGTAGTCTGGCAGGGGAGGTCATGGACCGTTATCCCTGGCTGTCAGTGTCGGTGCATTGTATCCGAAATGATTTTTTCGGGGAGATGATTACCGTCTCTGGTCTTATGACCGGCCAGGACATCATAGCCCAGCTGAAAGATGAGGATCTGGGCCAGGTGCTTTTCCTTCCGGAAAATGTTCTTCGGGCCGGCGAGGAGGTTCTGCTGGATGATCTTACTCTCAGTGATCTGGCTGAGGCGATTGGGAGACCCGTGGAAATAATAGAGTCTGAAGGGAAAAATTTTGTTGATAAATTATTGAATATCTAATATAATTTAGGCAAATCATTAAATTTGTCTGATTAGACATGGAGGATTTTATGAGTAAACCGGTAGTTGCAGTGGTTGGACGCCCAAATGTTGGAAAGTCTACATTATTTAATGCATTGGCGGGAAGTCGGATATCGATTGTGGAGGACACTCCGGGCGTGACGAGGGACCGTATCTATGCGGATGTGACCTGGTTGAACTATCAATTTACTTTGATCGACACAGGAGGAATTGAGCCGGAGACCAGCGATCTGATCCTCTCCCGCATGCGCGAACAGGCAGAGACGGCGATTAATACAGCGGATGTCATCCTGTTTCTGACAGATGTCCGTCAGGGCCTGGTGGACGCAGACTTCAAGGTGGCAGATATGCTGAGACGATCTCATCGCCCTGTCATTCTTGTGGTAAACAAGGTGGACAGCTTCGAAAAATTCATGCCGGACGTCTATGAGTTCTACAATCTGGGTCTGGGTGACCCGGTGCCCATTTCTGCCGCAGGCAAGCTGGGCCTGGGAGATATGCTGGACCTGGTGGTGGAGCACTTTGATGCCGACGCTGCCGAAGAGGAGGAAGATGACCGTCCTAAGATTGCCGTGATCGGCAAGCCCAATGTGGGAAAGTCATCCATGATTAACAAGCTTCTTGGCGAGGAGAGAGTGATCGTTTCACCGATTGCCGGAACCACCAGAGATGCCATCGACACCTCAGTTCTGCGCAATGGACGGGAGTATGTCTTTATCGACACAGCGGGTCTTCGCCGTAAGAGCAAGATTAAGGAAGAGCTGGAACGGTACAGCATCATCCGGACAGTCACTGCTGTGGAGCGTTGTGATGTGGCCATTCTCATTATTGATGCCGAGGAGGGAGTCACAGAACAGGATGCCAAGATTGCCGGTATAGCCCATGAGAGGGGCAAGGGTGTCATCATAGCCGTGAACAAATGGGACCTGATTGAGAAAGATAATCACACCATGAAGAAGTTCACGGAAAAAGTATGGCAGAAATTATCCTACATGCCTTATGCTGAGCTGATTTTTATCTCAGCCAAAACCGGACAGAGACTCCCCAAACTGTTTGATGTGATTGACGCGGTGATTGACAACTGTTCTCTCCGTGTACAGACGGGAGTGCTTAATGAGATTTTGACGGAGGCCATGGCGATGAAACAGCCCCCGTCCGACAAGGGAAAGAGACTGAGAATCTACTATATTACGCAGGTTTCTGTTAAGCCGCCGACCTTTGTCATGTTCGTTAATGATAAGAATCTGACACATTTTTCCTATACTAGATATATTGAGAATCAGATCCGTACCACCTTCGGTTTTCGCGGCACGCCGATTCGATTTATCTATAGGGAAAGGAAGGAGAAGTAATGGCAATCTATTTTGTATTAGTGATTGTAGTGGGTTATCTTTGCGGATGCCTCGAAAGCGGGTATCTTGTCGGGAAAATGAATGGAATCGATATCCGGGATTATGGAAGCGGCAATGCGGGCTCCACCAATGTTCTGCGTGTGCTCGGCAAGAGCAAGGCACTGATGACTTTTTTGGGAGACACCCTGAAGGGCTTTATCCCGGTTATGCTGGTCAAGCATGTCCTTTGTCCCAATGTTCCCGTTCTGGCAGATGAGCCGGTAAAGAGCATGATTATCCTTGTAACCGGACTGGCTGTGGTCATGGGCCATGACTACACTTTCTTCCTGCATTTTAAAGGGGGAAAGGGCGTGGCCACCACCGGTGCCGTTATGCTGGCTTTTGACTGGAGAATGGGATTGGCAAGTCTTCTCATTTTCATCATTGTGGTGACTTTGACCCGGTATGTGTCTCTGTCGTCCATAACCATGTCCATCTGCCTGCTGCCGGAGATGCTGATCTGGCATCCGGGCCGCTGGGATCTCTTCTTTATGGCCTGCCTCTTCTGTTGGTTTATCGTGTGGCGCCACCGGGCCAACATCAAACGTCTCCTCAGCGGAACGGAGAGCAAGCTGGGCCAGAAGGTAAAAGTGAATTGATGCGAAAGAGTGTTTATCTGGATTTGCAGGGGCTGCCCTATTAAAGCGGATCAGGAACTTGAGGATAAGACAAGGATCCCCATGTCCATAGTGTTTGTCATTTGGTGGTGTCTGTGCGTTCTGGGACGGACTGATTCTAAGTCCGACATCAGACGAACAGATGCCAACAACTGACACAACACAGGACATGGGGATCCTTGCCTTTATGTCTAGTTTCTGATCCGCTTTAATACAACATGAAAACCCCTTCAGATTGTGGGATTGAATCTGCCGGGAATCTGGGAGCGGACCAGGAAATCTTGACAAAATTAAGAAGGATGATAGAATAGATATTGCAAATTACGGGGGTTTTTCCCGGTAATACGGAATAAAATGACATATAATATTTTGTTTGATGCAAAATTGCCTGATAAGCATACCCTGGACAAAGAAGAAAACTACCGGGGCAGTTTCGGGTGACAAAAGATACAGATTGGAGTGACAGATATGGAATTCTTGAGCAGAAAAGTCGAGTTTAACCACAAATCAAACCTTCTTCAGCTGGAGGAGTATATGTACCCCCTGGTGGATACGGTAAAACCCAATGTGTTCCGGAACCTCTTTCCCTACAATGAAGTGCCCAAGATTGCTTTTAATGACAGAATCGTACCCCACGAGATGCCTGAAGAGATCTGGATTACAGACACCACCTTTCGGGATGGCCAGCAGTCCAGGACTCCCTATTCCACGGACCAGATTGTCCACATCTATGACCAGCTTCATCGTTTGGGCGGCCCCAAAGGACTGATTCGTCAGTGCGAGTTCTTCCTCTACAGCAAAAAAGACAGGGATGCGGTCTATCGTTGTATGGAGAAAGGCTATCATTTTCCAGAGGTCACCAGCTGGATCCGGGCCAGTAAGAAGGATTTTGAACTGGTTCGTGATATCGGCATGAGAGAGACGGGAATTCTGGTGTCCTGCTCAGATTATCACATCTTTTTTAAGATGAAGATGACCAGGAAACAGGCCATGGAACATTATCTGTCCGTGGTTCGCGAATGCCTGGAGACGGGGGTCAGTCCCAGATGTCATCTGGAGGATATCACCAGATCCGACATTTATGGCTTTGTGATTCCTTTCTGTCTTGAACTGATGAAGCTGAAGGATGAATATGGCATTCCGGTGAAGATTCGTGCCTGTGATACCATGGGCTTTGGCGTCAATTATCCCGGCGCCGTGATTCCCCGGTCAGTGCCCGGTATCATCTACGGCCTCCGTCAGCATGCGGGAGTGCCTTCTGAGATGCTGGAATGGCATGGGCATAACGATTTCTACAAGGCGGTGAATAATTCTTCCACGGCCTGGCTCTACGGAGCCTCCGGTGTCAACACCTCCCTCTTCGGAATCGGGGAGAGGACAGGCAACACGCCTTTAGAGGCAATGGTCTTCGAGTACGCCCAGCTGCGGGGTACTCTCGATGGTATGGATCCAACAGTGATCACAGAGCTGGCTGAATATTACGAGAAGGAGATCGGCTATCACATCCCTGAGAGAACCCCCTTTGTGGGTAAGAATTTCAATGTGACCCGGGCAGGAATTCACGCCGACGGTCTTTTGAAAAACGAGGAGATTTACAACATTTTTGATACGGAAAAGATTCTGAATCGTCCGGTTCAGGTGGCCATCTCCAACACCAGCGGCCTGGCGGGCATTGCCCACTGGATGAATCGTCACTACCAATTAAAAAAACCGGAGACTGTCGATAAGAAGTCCCCGGTGGTAGCTATGGTAAAAAAATGGGTGGATGAAGAATATGACGGAGGCCGGGTAACGGCCATCACGGATGAGGAGATGGTAAAAGCCATCAATGAGGCTTGTGATCAGCTGGGTCTGCCTCGCCCATAAGTTCTTCCCATTTTTCATAAAGAACCAGCAGTTCTTCTTCGCAGGAAGCCAGTTCTTCGGTTAATTCTGTCAGTTTTGCGGCGTCAGAAGCATATTCCGGGAGGGCAATCTGATCGCTGAGCTGCTGGCTGTTCTTTTCTAAGCGGGCGATTTCGCTCTCAGTCTTCTTCAGGTCATTCTGAAGCTTCCTCCTGGCGGCAGCTTCCTCCCGGGAACGTTTCCATTCTTCCTTGGCGCTCTTCTTGGCCGCAGCCTCCGCCTCAGGGTTCGGATAATCTGAATCGTTCGTCATAAGGATGTTATCACTGTCGGCCTCCACATTGCCTGCTTCTTTCTGCTCCAGATAATAATTGTAATTCCCCTTGTAATTGACGATACCTGAGGGAGAAAGGTCCAGAATCCTGGTGGCTGTTTTGTTGATAAAATATCGGTCGTGGGACACATAGAATACGGTTCCCTCGTAGCTTGTGAGGGCCTCCTCCAGGATTTCCCGGGACTGGATGTCCAGGTGGTTGGTGGGCTCATCCAGAATCAGGAAATTGGCATTGGAAAGCATGAGTTTGGCCAGGGATACCCGGCCCTTCTCCCCGCCGGACAGGACGCCGATTTTGCGGAAGACATCGTCGCCGGTAAAGAGGAAAGCGGCCAGGACATTGCGGATCCTGGTGTTGGTCAATCTGGGATAGGCATCGGAGATTTCATCGAAAATGGTTTTTTCGTCGTCGAGAACCTGCTGTTCCTGGTCGTAGTATCCGATGACCACCCTGGACCCGTACTTTATCTTTCCTGCGTCGGCCCGGAGGTGGCGGTTGATGATTTTTAAGAGGGTAGTCTTGCCGGTGCCATTGGCGCCCACTAGCCCCACCACTTCTCCCCGTCTGATCTGGATATTCAGGTTACGGAAAAGATGATTGTCTCCGAATGACTTGGTCAGGTTTTCGATGGTCAGAACATCGTTTCCGCTGATCACCTCCGGTTCGAGAGTGATGCGCATCCGGCTGTTAAGGGTCACCGGTTTCTCCACCATCTCGATTTTTGAAAGCATTTTTTCCCGGCTCTCAGCTCGTCGGATGGATTTCTCCCTGTTGAAGGACCGCAGCTTCTGGATGACCTCCTCCTGACGGTGGATCTCCTGCTGCTGATTGACGTACCGCTTCATCTGGGCATCCCGCTGTGCCTTCTTCTTCTCGGCGTAAGCGGAATAATTGCCCTGAAAGACCTGGCTGTCCCCGTTCTCAATCTCCACGACTTTACCAACGACTTTATCCAGGAAATACCGGTCATGGGAGACGATGATCACGCTCCCCCGATAGCTGCCAAGAAAACCCTCCAGCCAGCGGATGGAATCCATGTCCAGATGGTTGGTGGGCTCGTCAAGGAGAATGACATCCGGCCGGGTCAGCAGAATCCGGGCCAGGGCCACGCGGGTCTTCTGTCCTCCGGAAAGCTTGTTGATGGGGGTCTCAAACTGGTCTTCTTCAAAACCCATGCCCTTGAGGACACCGACGATCTCGCTCCTCCAGGCATAGCCATTATTCTTTTCAAAATATTCGGTCAGGCGGGAGTAGGAATTCATGGCGGCCTCCAGAGCCTCCCCGTCCAGCCGGCTGATTTCCTTTTCCAGCCTGCGGATCTCCTGCTCCGCTTCGATGATTTCTTTCTTGGCGTCCACCATCTCCTGGTAGATGCTTTTGTGGGAACTGACGTCGATGACCTGGGACAAGTAGCCCAGGCTGGTTCCCCGCTGGATCACCACATTGCCTTCGTCGGCCTCCATCTCCTGGCATATAATCCTGAACAGAGTGGTTTTCCCGGCCCCGTTGATGCCGATGACAGCCACCTTTTCCCCTTCATTGACAATGAAGTTGATATTTCGGAGCACCACATTTTCCCCGAAAGCTTTTTTTATTTTCTGACAGGCTAGTATCATGGGTCTCTATCTCCTGTAAATGTATCGTATTTCTAGTATTTCATCGTTCAATTTTATCATGAAAGGGTTTTTCTGTAAACGCGGATGGCATGATGGTAAAATATTGTTTTCGCTCATGGAAAAACAGGAAGTAAAAATAACAGTAAAAGAGAATTATTTACATTTTAATCATGGGAAACAGGTGTTATTATAATAATCGGTTGGATAAACAGTAAAATTACAACCGATTACACTGGAATTTAATCCTGTTCCGGGATGGTTGTGGTGGTGCTGTAAGTCTGTATTACAATGATACAGATGTTTGAGAGATGAATTTTGTTTAAAGGGGGCGTCGCATTAAAACGGCTGTCTCGTCAAAAAAAGGCAAGGATCCCCATGTCCTGTGTTGTGTCAGTTGTTGGCATCTG
>JBGUIF010000034.1:0-17117 GCA_045112755.1 Anaerobutyricum sp. | reverse complement strand
CTGTTCCGGCATATAGCCAAGATCCCGGACATACTCTGCCAGGGCCACTGCCTCCTTGAGACCGGACCCCGGGTGGGAGCTCATCAGATAGGGAACCAGATACTGTTTCAGGCCAAGCCTTTTATTCATGGCCGTATAGGCACTTTTAAACTGTTCGTACACCACATTTTTCGGTTTGCCCATGAGGGTCAGAACAGAGTCACAGATATGTTCCAGAGCCACCTTCAGCTGACCGCTGACATGACAGGCGCAGAGTTCTTCCAGAAACCTGCCGTCCTTCTCCGCCAGAACATAATCAAAGCGAATGCCTGAACGGATAAAAACTTTTTTCACGCCGGGCAGGGACTTAAGCTCTCTAAGAAGAGTGATGTATTCACTGTGGTCTGTATCCAGGTTGGGACAGGGTTTCGGGTAAAGGCACTGTCTGTGGCTGCACACGCCATGTTTCAGCTGTTTGCTGCAGGCAGGATGTCTCATGTCCGCCGTGGGGCCTCCCACATCATGGATATAGCCTTTAAAGTCCGGATCTTTAAGAAGGATCCTGGCCTCCCTCAGCAGGGAAGCCCTGCTTCTGGCCTGAATCCTCCGCCCCTGATGGAAGGTCAGCGCGCAGAAGCTGCATCCGCCAAAACATCCCCGGCAGGAAGCCAGCGAAAACTTTACCTCCTTGAGAGCCGGAACACCGCCCCTGGCATCGTAGGAGGGATGCCAGGCCCTGGTGTAGGGCAGTTCGTATACTTCATCCAGCTCCTGACTGGTCAGGGGCATGGACGGTGGATTCTGCACGATATATTCTTTGCGTGGATAGGGCTCCACCAGCCTTTTTGCTGTTATGGCATCTGTGTTCAGATACTGTTCATAGTAACTCCTGGCAAATGCTTCCCTGGAGGAGCAGATCTCTTCATATCCTGGCAGCAGCTGGTATTCCCCGGTCAGGTCGGAAAGGTCACGGCATTTAAACACCGTCCCTCTGACAAAAGTGATGTCACTGACTGCCAGCCCCGCTTCCAGGGCTTGGGCAATCTCCAGAACAGACTTCTCTCCCATCCCATACATAAGGAGATCCGCCCCGGAATCCAAGAGGACAGAACGTTTTACCCGGTCAGACCAGTAATCATAATGGGCAAGCCTCCTTAAGGAAGCTTCAATCCCGCCAAGAAGAATCGGTGTTTTCTTATAGACACGGCGAATCAGATTACTGTAGACGATGGTGGTGCGGTTGGGTCTTTCTGACATACCTCCGCCTGGAGTGTAGGCATCCTGATGCCTCCTCTTTTTAAAAGAAGTATAATGGTTCACCATAGAATCCATATTGCCCGCCGACACAATGAAGGCCAGTCTGGGCTGACCGCAGGCCTTTATGCTGGTCTCATCGGTCCAGTCCGGCTGCGCGATGAAGGCTACCCTGTAGCCGGCATGTTCCAGCAGTCTGGTGATGATGGCTGCTCCGAAAGACGGATGATCCACATAGGCGTCCCCGCAGATGTAGACAAAGTCGGCCTGATCCCAGCCCCTTCTCTTCATTTGTTCCATATTCATCGGCAGGAAATCTTCCTCCCGGTTTATCGTCCTCTCTCTCTTCTTCATATTGTTTTCCTTATTCCATCAAAGATGCTGCCGCAGCATATCTTCATGACATTTTTTCAGGAGATGGACAGCCACTGTCCCTCCCCAGCAGAGCCAGTTCTTCCCGGGTCAGGCGCCGGTACTGGCCCGGCTCCAGTCTCTCATCCAAAGTCAGCGGCCCCATGGAGATCCTCCTCAGATAAATAACGGTCCTGCCCACGGCTCTGGCCATCCGCTTAATCTGATGGAAACGCCCCTCCTGGATAGTAATCCATACTTCCTCCGCTTTCTTTCCAATCTCCAGCCGGGCAGGGAGAGTCAGTTTATCATCGCCGATGTCCAGGCCTTCCCTGAAAGCTGCAATCTCTTTCTCTCCCACAGGCCCATCCAGCCTGGCATAGTAAGTTTTGTCCACATGTCTCCCGGGTGCCAGCAGTTCATGGGCCAAAGGACCGTCATTGGTCAAAAGAAGCAGTCCTTCTGTGTCTTTATCCAGCCTGCCCACGGGGAAAAGATCCCTGTAAGGCCTGTCCAGCAAGGACATAACTGTCTTCTCACGTCTGTCCTTACTGGCGGAGACAAAGCCCGCCGGCTTATTCATCATCAGGTAAATACAGGCCTCATATGCCACGGCTTTCCCATCCAGGAAAACCCGGGCCTGTGTCTGGTCCAGTTTCTGTTCAGGCTTTTTACATACCTGTCCGTCCACAGTGACCCTCCCTGCCTTTATCGCTTTTTTGGTCTCACTCCTGGTGAGCAGGGCACCGGCAGCAATCCATTTATCCAATCGAATCTGACCCATATCCTATCACATTTTCCTCCATCCGGGGAGATATTTATTTTTGATTCTTCCCCGGTCTGTTTTTCCCCAGCCTAAAGGCAGTTGTCCAAAGCAGACGAGCACATAACCGGAATCAGCGATGTCCTCCCCAGCCTGGAAGTCAATGGTCTCCCCCCTCAGGTATCGGTCCAGCCGGGGGTCTTCTTCCAGGAGGCAGATCTTTCTGGGATACTCTTCCGGTCTTAAAGCCATGGCCAGGGCCTGGGAGGGCTCAAACCTTCCTCTTTTACAGTCTCCCAGATAAAGGCCGGATCGGACGACCCTGAGTCCGCTCAAATCCGGGCAGCCGTCAGGAAGGAGGATTACCCTCTCTTCTCTGACCAGGATTCTGTTCTTCCAGGAGGTCCAGATACCTTCTTCCTGCCTGCAGGAACTGATCTCTTTCAGAAATGCTTCCAGCGTTTCCAGGGAAAAAACTTCCCTGCCCTCCTCTTCTTTTCTGCTTTTTCGGCCGGCTCTCCTCTTTTTTTGGGTTGTCTTTCCGGATGGGTATGCAGGTGCCTGCAATGTCCCTGTCCAGACCGGCAGGACTGCAGCCTGCCCCTCTTCCTCTTTTTGAAACAGGGCGGCGAATTGACCTTCCCCATCCAGCTTATGGGGCCAGAATCTACGGCAATATTCCAAAGGACCGCTGCTCGTCACCTCTTCCTCGTCCCGTCCTTTCTCAATCCCGGGATAGAGTGGAAGCTCACACAGGCGCAGACAGGGAAACCGGGAGAGCAGCCAGGAAACGGTCCCTTCGTCCTCCTCTGTGGAAAAGGTGCAGGTGGAGTAGAGAAGGTAACCCCCCGGCCTTACCATTTCCACGGCCATGGCCGTAATCTCCTTCTGCAGCCGGCTGTATTCCTCCACTGCTTTGGAAGACCAGGCCTTCATCATGGCCGGCTCTTTCCGGAACATCCCTTCCCCGGAACAGGGAGCATCCACCAGTACGCCGTCGAACCAGTTTCTGAATCTGCGGCAAAGCTTCTCCGGAGATTCACAGGTGATTACACAACGACTGATCCCCGCCAGCTCCACATTCTTCTGCAGAGCCCTGCAGCGGGAAGCACTGATGTCATTGGCCACCAGAATCCCACTGTCTCCCAGCCTGCCGGCAAGAGCCGTGGTTTTCCCTCCAGGGGCAGCACATAAGTCCAGGATCCTGCTTCCCGGTTCCAGGGGAAGAAAGGCCGCCGGAGCCATGGCGCTCGGTTCCTGAAGATAGTAGGCTCCTGCATGATAATAGGGACTGGTGGATAATCTTTCTTCTCCTTCATAGTAGAATCCTTCCTCACACCATGGCACTCTTTTTTCTAAAAGAAACCGGCGGATGATATCCGCCGGTTTCACTTTTAAGCGATTTATTCTTAGAGTCTGTCCATAACTGTGGGCAAAGGAGTCAAGATACTGGTGGTAGTCACTGCCTAACATCGCTTTGAGATGATCTCTGACAGGCTGTGGTATCTCCATGGTCACTCTCCTTTTCCTCCTTTATGTATCATCTGCAGTTTCAGTTCAGGCTCTGAGCCCGATAGCCCTCAGAGATGATATCCAGCTGTTTCGAAAAATGATCCAGCTGAACCAGATCATCCAGCACATAAATCCTGTAAAACTCGTCCTGGATCTTCTCCACCTCCCGGGTATTGGCAATCTTGTAAAGATTCTGGATATTATTCAGAATATCCTTGACCAGATTCTCCTTTCTCTGGTGGGAGTTCTGGGCATCCATAATCTCATCTCTCACTACACTCATCTCATGGTCCATATCCAGGATTACCTCTGAAACATTCAAAAGTTTCTGCTGTATATACTCAGGAATATTTTCCTTATACTTATACTGCAGGGAATGTTCAACAGTGGCCCAGAAATTCATGGCCATGGTTCGGATCTGTATCTCCACTGACAGATTCCTCGAACCCTTCATCGTGTTGACAGGATATACGACAATCATGTGATAGGCCCGGTATCCACTGGCCTTCATATGCCTCACATAATCCTTCTCATACTTGACACTCATATCTGTGCGGTTTTTAATCATAGTAACCACACGGTCGATATCTTCCACAAACTGACAGGTAATTCTGATTCCCGCCAGATCTTCAATCTTTTCCTCAATATCATTCATGGAGACATCCTTGCGCAGCATCTTGTCCATGATGCTGCCGATACTCTTCAGTCTGCCATCCACGGACTCTATGGGGGAATAGATACCCCTGTTCCGGTGCTCCTGTATCAAATGATTAAACTTCACGATCAATTCATCAACTGCAAGCTGATATGGGTCCAGGAGTTCTCTCCAAAGTTGAAGTTCCATACACCTCACCCCTTTACATCAGTTGTCTCTGTAGCCCTCATCCTCGGGCAGTCCATCCCCCAGAGCAGCCGCCACCGCCAGCGCGTCACAGCGCTCGTTCTCCGGATGGCCGTCATGGCCCTTGACCCAGTGGAAGTCCACCTCATGAGGTTCCATGGCTGTCATCAGCCTCTTCCAGAGATCAACATTCTTTACCTTCTCATCTTTACCACGTTTCCAGCCACGACGGATCCAGCCTTCCAGCCAGCCATCGTTGACTGCCTTTACCAGATACTGGGAATCGGAATACAAATCCACATGGCAGGGCCGGATCAGGGCCTCCAGACCGACGACAGCAGCCAGAATCTCCATCCTGTTGTTGGTTGTTGTGTGAAATCCCCCCGACAACTCCCGGCGGTGAACCCGGCCATTTTTATCCGTATACTGTAGTATGGTTCCGTAACCTCCTGGTCCCGGATTCCCCCGGGAAGACCCGTCTGTGTAGATTTTTACCTCCAAAGACTCACCTCTGCTTCCCTTAAGACCCGGAAAATGTCCCTGAAAACCTTGAAAAAACACATGGTATCTATAGTCTTTTTATAACATATATTTCCATAAAACGCAACTGAAGGCGGCTGCGCCGGTTTACTCCTGAGCAATATCCGCAAGCGGGAAAACAGGTGCGTCCTATGTAACAAAAAAGGCCGTGACCAGCTGGCAGAGGCTGTCGTAGTCGTCGATTGCCATGGTTTCTCTCGCCGAGTGCATGGCCAGCATAGGGACTCCTACATCACAGCCCACCAGAGGGATATGGGAACCCACCATGGGGCCCAGGGTCCGCCCTCCCGCAATATTATTGTGGTCATTGATCTCCTGAAGCGGAAAATCATATTTCTCAGCCAGTTCCTTCAACACGGCATGCAGCCAGACATCAGAGGCATATTTCTGGATGCCGTTAATCTTGACCGCCGCCCCTCTCCCCAGGATCGCCCTGGTGGTGGTATCTGCCCGGTCCGGATAGTTGGGATGGGCAGCGTGAGCCCCATCCAGAGACAGATAACAGCTTCCCGCCAGGGAAGTCAGCCGCTGATCCGGAACAGCCCCAAGGGAATTGGCTATCTGCCGCAGAACCATGGGCAGCAGTTCCGAGTTGGCTCCGGACCTGGTAAGACTCCCCACTTCCTCGTGGTTAAAAAGGCCGATCAGGTTGATTCCCCGACTTCTCTCTCCCTCAACTATAGATTCCAGCAAGGCTGCCACCGAGACCAGGTTGTCAAGCCTGGGGCTGACCAGGAGTTCATTTTCCAGGCCGCAGAGCTGAGGCTGGTCAAAATTGTAGAGGTTCAGATCATAGGTGAGGATCTCCGATGCTGCCACGTCCAGCTGGGCAGCGAGAAAACGGACGAAGTCCTCCTCTGACCAGCCGCCGCCTGCCAGACCGGTCACAGGCATCAGCTCTTTCTGCCGGTCAATCTTCCAGCCATTATTGGCATCCCGCTTCATGTGGATAGCAAGTCCGGGAATGACAGCCACAGGTCTGCCGCTGTCATAATAGGAGACAATGGGATGAAAAGCATCCTCCCCCTTCCTCACAATCATGCCGGACATGCCCAGGGGCCGGTCAAACCAGGTATGATCCATCATACCTCCGTAGACCCCGACGTTCAGTTGAGCACAGCCTAAGTTTTTAAAGGCAGACTTTCCCTTAATCTTAAAAGCGGGCTGATCCACATGGGCAAAGGCCATCCTCATGGAATGCATGGACGGATTTCTCCTCTCCCGGGTAAAGGCAAAGAGCACGTCCGGAAATGGCGTGACAAAATATTTACCCCCAGGCTCAGTCTCAAATACCCCCTCCCAGGGCAGTTCCAGAAATCCTGCTTCTCTGAGATAATCCGCCGCAAAACGAACCACCTGCACCGGAGATGTCCCGGCAGCCAGACATTTTTTCAATGTATCCATCAGGTCTCCTTTTCATATTATGGCAATTATGTTAAAATATACTATCTATATTTTTTACGCATCAAGGGAGGGTCATCCCATGTTTTCCATGGAAATAACCGATATACGTGGTTTCATGAATCATCTTTTAAGCAAAGACACCTTTGACCATTTTCTGACGGTGGAGGCCTCCATCCAGATGGCTGTGACCTTTCACATCGATGGCAGCTGGAACAAGGATTTCTTCGATTCTGAGGATGTCCCCTCTTCCACGTATGCTCCCTGGAAAACAATCCGGCCCGTCATGCATCAGCTTGTGAAGGGACGCCGGCTCCCTTCTTCCATGAAAATCGTACTGACCCTGCCTCAGACTTCTCTCAATCACCTTTTCGGCATGCCCGGTGAAGGTGAGTTTCGGGACGTGATCAGCGGGGTTCATCTCAATATTCTCTACCGGCCAAAGGGTCTGAGAGTCACTTCCGGCGTTGCCGGACACGGCTTTCTCATGGACCGCAGGCCTGAACAGGCTGCTGATGAGGCCTTGAAAGGCTTTCTGAAAAAAAAGGGAATCTGTTGACAGCCCGACTCTCCCCCGGGGAAAGAGTCGGGAATACCCACGGATCCCCTTCATGTGTTCCTGCACTGTCAGCGGCTTTTTGGCCGCTGTTTTTTCTATACAGCCGACAGTAGTTTGCTGTTGTCTTTAAGCATTCCTGTCTTTTTACTTCTTCAGCAGTTCCAGAGCCTTCTGCAGCTGCTTGTCTTTGGCCTCGGAATCCAGTGCGGCTTTCTTCTCTTCATCTGTCATTTCCACTTTCAAGTCAGGCTCGATGCCCTGCTCATGAATGCAGTCTCCCTTAGGCAGATAATACTTTGCCACTGTAAACTTCACTGCCGTCCCGTCTGACAAGGGGAAGATATTCTGGACGATTCCCTTGCCGAAGGTCTTGGTCCCCACAGTTTTTGCCAGACCGTAATCTCTGAGGCAGCCTGTCATAATCTCCGAAGCACTGGCTGTGTTCTCATTGATCAGGATCACAATCGGCATATCCACACTCCGGCTGGAATTACTCTTATAGTCTGTCCTGCCGCCATTCTTATCCTGTATATAGACCACCAGATCACCTTCGGGAACGAACTCAGAGCACATATCAACACAGGTATCCACCAGTCCGCCTCCATTGTCTCTAAGGTCGACAATAAGGCTGGTCATTCCCTGTCCTTTCAAGTCGTCGATGGCCTTACTGAACTGATCGGCGGTATTGTCGATAAACTGGGTCACCTCAATGTAGCCTATTTTTCCGTCTTTCATCTCATAGCTCACGGTATCGATCTCAATCTTTGACTTCTTCACTGAGAACTCCAGTTCCTGACCCTCCCGGAATACCTTGAGCTCTGCTGTCTCTTTATCTTTGCGCTTGATCTCGGTTACGACCTCCGTCAATTCCATGTCCTTGGTATCACGGCCATTGACGGATATAATGTAGTCGCCCGGCTCCAGTCCAGCCTCTGCCGCCGGGGTATTTTTAAAGACTCCCTCTATCAGGGTGTAGCCGGTGCTTGGATCCTTGGTCACAGTGACACCGATTCCCTGATACTCACCGGAATCCTCCTCCATCAGCTGCTTGTAGCTGTCCTCGGTATAGTATTCCGCATAACGGTCATCCAGACCGCTGATGTATCCCTTGTAGATTCCATCACGCATTTTCTCCTGGTCTACCTCGTCAAGATAATAGCCATTGATAAACTGTTCAAGCAGACCCAGCTTTTTGACAATCTGCTCCTTGTCGAGACTTGTCGTCTCTGCACTGGCAAAAGGTCTCTGGTGGAGCATACCTGCAGCAAAACCGATGCCGAGGGAGGCTGCGATCACCAGAATGAAAAGAAACAGCATTGGTCCTCTGTTTTTCTTTCTTCTGGAGGGGAGCTCCCCGGGCATACCGTTTGGGAAACTTTCATAATCCCTGTATTCCGGATGATCCTCCGCCAGGTATGCTCTCGCATTTTTTCTTCTCAGATCCTTGTTGTTGCCTTCCATTCCTATTCCTCCTAAACTATTCCTTTTCCTTCCGGGCAGTAAAAACCTTCCGCGGCAGATATGTCGGCGGAAGGCTTCAAAAATCAATAACCACTGTTTTCCATGTATTTCATATATTTCACCACCATCAGAGCAATCTTAAAAGTGATGGCATCTTCGAAAACCCTCAGGTCAAGACCCGTACTCTTCTGCAGCTTATCCAGTCTGTAAACCAGAGTATTACGATGGATATAGAGCTGCCGGGAAGTCTCCGATACATTGAGGTTGTTCTCGAAAAACTTGTTGATGGTCTGCAGTGTCTCTTCATCAAACTCATCCGGCGACCGGCCCTCAAATATCTCACGGATAAACATCTTGCAGAGGGGAAGAGGCAGCTGATAGATCAGACGGCCGATTCCCAGACTGCTGTATGCAATGACATTCTTTTCCGGGTAGAAGATCCTGCCCACGTCCATGGCCATCTTCGCTTCCTTGTAGGATCTTGAGACCTCCTTGATCTCACTGACCACCGTGCCAAAGGATACATGGACCATGGTAACGGCCTCGGTATTAAGCATATCCACAATGCCCTGGGCCGTCTTCATCAGGTCTTCCTGGGACTCCGTATTCTTCACTTCCCGGACAAGAATAATATTTTTCTCGTCCACCGCCGTTATGAAATCTCTGGTCTTTGAGGAAAAGATGCTCCGAATCGTCTCAAAGGCATTATTATCCCTGTCATTCTGAGTCTCCACAATAAAGACACAGCGCTTAACGTCGGTCTCAATATGCAATTTCTTTGCTCTGTTATAGATATCCACCAGCAATAGATTGTCAAGAAGCAGATTTTTGATAAAATTATCTTTGTCAAACCTCTCCTTGTAGGCAACCAGAAGATTCTGAATCTGGAAAGCTGCCATCTTTCCAATCATGTAGACGTCATCAGTCTCTCCCTTCACCAGCACAATATATTCCAGTTGATTATCATCAAATACTTTAAAAAACTGGTATCCCTGGAGCACCTGGCTCTCCGCAAGGGACTCAGCAAAAACCAGAACCGCCTCTTTATATTCCTCCACAGCATCAAGAGTGGACGCCAGCGGCTTGCCGTCTGTGTCCATGACGCACAGGTCTATCCTGGTGATCGCCTTGATCCCATCTATAGTATCCTGTAAGATCTGATTTGAAATCATAATTAACTCCCTGCCCTTCTGGATTCATCCGGATACAGTATTCTCACCAGTTCTTCTCCCTGCCTGGATTCTGTATCAGACCCTCAAAAACCCACGATTAATTCTTAGTATATCCTCTATATTTTAATACATAATATCCAAAAATAAAAGAGGAAATGTAGGGAAATTTACCTTAATTCAAGAGTTGATTGTAAAATTTACCATATATCAGCAACCAATAGCCAGAAACAATTATACAATTTATATAGGTTTTGGACAAACCACGTCCTCCAGAGCCATAAGAAATCGAAAGACTGCCGCATTAAAACGGCTGTCTCGTCAAAAAAAGGCAAGGATCCCCATGTCCTGTGTTGTGTCAGTTGCTGGACATTGGGGATCCTTGCCTTATCCTCAAGTTTCTGATCCGTTTTAATACGACAGCCCCTGCCGTAATCAATCATTTTCTATTCAGAATCGGTATCAAAGCTGAAGAAGGATTCCGTTGTGTCATCGGAGTTGTCTGAATTCTGATTGGAATCTGACGAATCTTCACTCTCAGATTCGTCACTGCTTTCACTGTCATCTTTGTTCCGGTACTCCTCCTGGGGAATCAGCTCATCCATCTCTTCGTATTCATCTTCATCAACCTGATAATCTGTGTTGGTAATTTCCGGCACATCTGTGCTGTCCGTACCAATCCGAATCTGAATGTCCGCTGAAGTGGCAAAACTGCCCACATTCTCAATCTCCGCATTGGGGAAGTACTGCAGCAGATCCTCTCCGATACCGTCTTCCGATACCCTGATCACCGTCGTGGAGATCGGGCCCTCATCCTGATAGTTGTCAACCAGGGTGATGGTGTAACCTTCCGACTCAAGATAATCACGCCACTCACCGGCAAGGCCACTGACATACGCTGCATTATAGAGCTCGATGGAAAGCTTTTTGGAATCTTTCCCGCTCTCTTTTTCACTGCTTTCATCCTGGGAGGAAGCGCTGGCTGTGGTGGAGCCATAATTCTGGGCTTTCCTCATCAAGGCGGCAAGCTGCAGCTGGATCTTCTGGGAATCCAGGGTGAAAACGCCGTCGCTCTCACCACCCTGCATGATCCTGACTGTCACTGCATCTGCCGTCAGACTGCTCAGCTTGTCAGCCTTGGAGGTGATATGTTCCTGTCCCTGACTTTTGACGATCCTGTTGTAGACTTCCAGGACTTTTCCCCGCTTCTTTCCCGTTGTCAGATTATTGAAAAACTCTTCAAAATAAGCGGATGTTACCTCCAGACGGTCCGATTCCTGCTGGGCAGTACCGTCATAGTGGGTGCACAGGGCCACGGCCTGTTCTCCATTCAGGGAGAGTTCTCCCTTGCCGAGGACCTGAAGCTCATTGCTGCTGTCCCTGTAGGACACGTTTTCACTGAGGGTGTACTTGACCGGATCTGCCGCATCCAGAACTTCCTGCAGGTCCTCCTGGCTTATGACATCATAACCGGCAATCTCCAGTCCCGTCATCTCAGCAATAATTTCCGTGAGAAGCTCATAACGCTCCTCTCCGTACATGCGGCAGATATCCATAAAGTTCAGCGTTCCCTTGGCTTTGGGATACTTCTCCCGGATCTCCTTGAGAATGGATGTGCTGACAGATACCTGGGCATTGGCGGGGATCATAATCATATCCATCGCCTGAGACTTTTTATTATACATGTCGAGGGCAATGTACTCCCTCATATGATCGCTGCTGTCCACATAGATCAACGTAGACTCTACATCCGACACATCAAGAGGCTCCTGCTCTGTCGTGTCCTCAGCCTTGGAGCCGGTAGTATCCGAGCCCCCAAGTCCCTTTCTGAGATCATAGGTAGTGCCCGTCAGATAGTAGGTCACTCCCTCAAAAGATGCTACCGCAATGACAGCCATCAGTCCGGCGACTACTACCATCTTTATCAGAAACGAGAAAAAACTTCGTATGGGATTCTTCATGTCTGCCTCCTCTATTCAACATCTGCTTTTATCCTGGCTGACAAAATCTCCAGTATAAACACTCATCTAATGAGTATAACAAAGTTCCCATTTTCATTCAAGATAAAAATCTATTCTTTCCTGAAGGCCTTCTTCTCCGTCAAAAAGCTGAACATCCTGACACAATCCGGATCAGAAAGGCCGGGTTTCCTCCATAAGCCATTCTGCCTCCCGGGCAGACAGCCGGGGCAGCAGTGTCTCTCTCACTTTTCTGTGATAGTCATTAAGCCAGTTCTTTTCTTTCCGGGACAGCCGGTCCGCCAAAATGGCATCCCGGTCAAAAGGCACCAGGGTGAGGGGTTCAAAGCAGAGGAACTGTCCGTAGCCTCCCAGAACATCCTTCCTGCACAAAATCAGGTTCTCAAGCCGGACGCCGAATTTTCCGGCCAGGTATATGCCCGGTTCGTCAGATGTGATCATCCCTTCCTCAAACACACATTCTTCCGTCGGCGCGGCTGTCTTGTGATAGCGGAAGGAATTGGGTCCCTCGTGAACACTGAGCAGATAACCAACCCCATGCCCGGTACCATGATTGTAGTCCAGCCCCCTCTCCCAGAAAGGTTCTCTGGCAAGGCCGTCCAGGCTCCTGCCGGTACAGCCGTGAAGGAAGCGGGCTGAAGCCAGATCAATATGGCTGCGAAGAACCAGCGTATACATTTCCTTCTCCTCCTCAGTGAGAGGTCCGAGAGCGATTGTCCTGGTGATATCTGTGGTACCGGTCAGATAGTGGCCGCCTGTATCTGCGAGGACAAAGCCCTCGGGCCCCAGGGGCACATCCGATTCCTCGGTCGCGCTGTAATGGACGATGGCCGCATGTTCTTTGCAGGCAATAATCGGGGCAAAGCTTGGCTCAAGATAGTCAGGACTGTCGGCACGGAGTTCTTCGAGCTTTTCGGCAGCACTGATTTCCGTGATTTTCGCTCCCCGGCTCACCTCTTTTTTCAGCCAGTAGATAAACCTGGTGACAGCCAGCCCGTCTTCTATATGGGCCGTGCGCATATTTTCCACTTCCACAGGGTTTTTCACTGCCTTCATCATGGCAGTCGGGTCCGCTGACCTCCTGACAGTTACCTCTTTGCTGACCCTGGCAGCCAGAGCAGCATTTACCGTGGCCCCATTATATTGAAGGACAGATCCGGGCATAAGACCTGCAAGGTCCTCATAAATCCCGTCGTAGCCCCGGATTCTGATTCCCTCCTTCTCCAGCCGTTCTCTAAGGTCTCCGGGCAGGCAGTCCTGAACGTACCACACCAGAGCATCCTGCCCCAGAAGCAGGTAACTTAAGACGACGGGGGTGGACTCCACATCGTCTCCCCGCACATTAAGGAGCCAGCAGATGTCTGTGAGCGAGGCCAGGAGAAGATACTCTGCCTTCCCCTTTATGGCTTCCCTTACCCGGGCAATTTTGCTGTCCCGGGACTCACCGGCATAAGCAAGATCCAGCTCCCAGGCAGGAGCGCAGCTCATGGAGGGTCTGTCCGGCCACACTTCACCGGCCAGATCCAGATCCATACGGATTTTTACTCCCGCCGGCTCCAGCAGGCTGCTGAGTTTCCGGGCTCTGTCCTCCATAACACACCGGCCGTCAAAGGCCAAGGTCTGTCCTGCCTTCATGTGCCGGCTGAGATATTCTTCCGGTGCAGGGACTTCCGGTTCTCTCTCCTTCATCAGCCCGATGCCGCTTCCGGCAAGCTGATCTGATGCCTGAAGGAAATAGCGGCCGTCCGTCCACAGCCAGGCCTCCTCTTCCATAACCAGCAAGGTCCCGGCAGAACCGGTAAAACCTGAAATATATTCGCGGGTTTTAAAATATTCCCCGACATATTCCGATCCGTGGAAATCTCCTGTCGGTATCAGACAGGCATCCACCTGGTGCTGTTTCATACATTTTCTAAGACTAGCAAGCTGTTCTCTCATTTCTAACACCATCCCATTTTTATCCCCATCGACTGCCGGTCCTTCATATTTGCATTTTCCAAAGGCAGCGGGGCACATTGTTTTTCTATTCCGAAGGCTTTCATCTTTCATACAGTGTACCACAAATCCCCCCGCCAGTCATAGAAAATGCTGACGGGGGGATGAAAATATCTCCAGCTTATCGTGTCAATGCTGGGGAATCCTTAAGATCTGCCTTCTGGATTTCCCGGATGCCGTTCATCAGATCCGGCATCTGCCTGCGGTATATCCTTCCGGAGTAAGCCTCATGGGGAAATGGATAAAATGCTGCCTCAGGCGGACAAATCCTTTTATATATGGGGTCTGCCAGTATCTTTTGGCCCTGCTGCAGGGTTTTGATCAATTCTTCTTCAGAAGACTGCACAAGGCATCCTGCATCTGCCAGATCCTCATCCAGTTCCAGGGGACAGATGACCTGAAAGCTCTCTCCTTGCTCCATCCATGCGAAAGATGCCAGAGAAAGGGCTGTCACAGGTTCTCCGATGATATATTTTCCTTTGGCCTGCCCCTCAAGACCGTTCATGAAAAGATCTTTTTGATCTTCCCCGGTGGTTAAGGCCCTGTAAAGAGCCTGATGAATCACCTGGCCAAAGGCTGCACAGGGGAGTCCGATCACATAGGGGATTCCAAATCTTTCTTTTAAGACCCTTGCTGCCGGAAGTCCCAGGGAGGAGACAACCAGATTGACATCTGCCAGACCTGCAGACCGGATCTGACAGCGCAGGGCTTCTGCATCCCCGTCTCCCATGGCAAACATACTCTGAAGGATAAATCCCTGGCTGCAAAGCCAGTCCTGCAGAGATCCTCTGCTGCTGTTGATGGAAAAGTCCAGCGGGGTCACTCCGAGAACATTGACCCGAACCGGCCTGTTCCCACTGACCTCCTCAGGAACCGGCATTTTCTTCCCGGCTGCCGGGCTTTGCTCCACCAGGCAGCGGGCAGCCTTTTCCATGGCCATTCCTGCCCCCCGCACATAACTGTTCATGCCGCTGGTGGAAAAGTACCAGACCGGAATCCCCGTCTCCTGTTCCACAATCCTGGCGATGGCCTCGAAGTCGGTGCCGGTCATCATGGGCACTGGCGTCCTGACCAGAGCGATAAAGGCAGGATGAAGGTCCCGGGCTGCCCTGACGATATCGTCGATCAACTTGTCATCATTTCCCAGGATAGCGTCAATCTGAGAGAGGCCCGAGATAAAGATCAGGCTGTCCTTATCATACCATCTCGGCTCATCGTGGGTATTGTAGGTGGAGTTGCAGCCGGAGGGATCATGCATGACCACCATGCCGCCAAGCTCATAAAGAGCAGAGCAGACACCGGAAACATCTGAGGTATAATTGGACAAAAAAGCGTGGGCCTGCCTGCGGGCCTTTTCCCCCGCAGACCAGGCCGGACCCGGTTCCGGAATTCTTTTTTCTTGATTGATCCTTCTGTTTTCGTTCATAACATTTTCCTCTGTTCACAGATTCTTTACAGTGCCAGGCACCCTGCCTGACATCCCAGGCCTTTCCTTCCGATCAGGTCTTTGGTATCTTTCTTCTCATGGCAGGCCTCCTGCATGAGATCAAGCAGCCGGCAGATTCCATCATAACCATGGAAGCCGCCCCCTTCCACCACATTGACAAAATAAGGAGTCTGGTGAAAATAGGCTGCCTTCTGTCCCAAAGCCAGAACAGGCTCCTGATCAAAACGGGGATAGGTCCTCATATTATGATGAATCATGGACGTGACCGGCAGATCCGGAACTTTTTCACACAGCCAGAGGAAATCTTCCTTCTCCTCCGGGGCAAAGACATCGGCATAAAGATGTTTGACCACAAAACCATGTTCTAAAAGAAGCCTGGTCAGTCCCAGGATCCTCGGAGTCAGGGATGCGTCAAGAGCCAATGGCATTCCATTAAGGAGGATTCTGGTCTCCTCCAGCCTGGTCTCACAGTTTTGCCGGAAGCTTTCCAATTCTCTCCTGGTATAGGGCTCTGTATCCAGAGCACGGGCCAGGCAGGCCAGTTCCTCGTCAATCTGATCGTAGGAAAAGACTGCCGGGAGATGAAGATGACTGACCCCCATCCTTCGGGACAGCTTCTCAGCCCCGCTTCGGGCCAGGGGATAGATGGAAATATTCAAAAAGCTGTCCGCCATTTTCTGATAGTCCTCCCAGGACCGGCAGGACGTCAGGTCCCGGACATGGCAGCCGGCCCGCTCAATCAGACGGACCAGTTCGCTCTCTCCGGGTGTCGGGAAATCATTGCCGATAATATTTACGGCAGTGTGGTCACGCACACACTCCCCGGAGTGGATCAGCCCCTGGTAGAGGCCTGCACGCAGTTTCTCATCCGGTGTGATCCCTCCCTTTTGCATAATGGGATCCATGTAGCTTTCCACAAAACATATTTCAGGAAACCTTTCCCGGAGTATTCTGTATATGTAGGGGATGTCTGTACCCATAAAATGATGGACACAGACAGTAAATAAAAAGAGCAGTCTGGGCTTTCTGCCAGCGGCCGACAGACGATGGATGATCTCTGTCACCCCGTCGATTACCAGCTCCTCCATATCCGAACCAAAAAGATCTTCCTCGGTCAATGTGATAAAAGAATATCTGTCACTGGCATTCATCTCCGCCGCTGTGAGGACGACGCCCCGGTTGCAGTTGGCCCCGCAGACATAAATCTGATGAGACTCAGGCACCAGCATGCCAATATGAACGATGTTCCAGGGGCCATGGGCCGGACTGTTGTATTCAAGGCCGGGCCGGAAGGGAGCCGGCCAGGCTGCCCGGGAGAGCTCCACGGTCTCAGTCTCACTGAGTGTCTCCTCCCAGGGTTTCAGTCTGGGATCCTTTTTGTTCCCATGAATCATTTTCAGCATAAAACACCTCTAAGGATTTCTCTATCCCACTCTTTCTCTCTGGGGATTCCATCAGACTATCTTCTTATCTCCTGTCAATTCCACAGATTTTTTCCATCTCTTCCGCCAGTCTTTCGTATTCTTCGGCCATGGGGGAATCCGGAAATGCTTCCACCACAGTCATACCAAGATCCTCCGCCTCTGCCACCAGCTCGCTGCGGGACAAAGAAGCAACGACCTTTGTGTGAATCTCCTCGGCAAGCTCATTGACTTTCCTGTCCTCTTCCTTCACATTTCTGCGATTGAGAATCAGGCCCCCCAGTTTTGCATAGCCCCTCTTTTTAAAGTTTTCCAGGGCCATGGCGATATTGGCTGCCGCATAAATCGACATATTTTCTCCTGAAGTGAGGACAAAAACCTGGTCGGCATAACCACTTCTCATGGGCATGGAAAAGCCGCCGCAGACCACATCTCCCAGCACGTC
>JBGUIF010000033.1:0-6715 GCA_045112755.1 Anaerobutyricum sp. | reverse complement strand
AAATGGAAGGTACAGGGGTTGAACCTGCGACCCCTCGCACGTCAAGCGAGTGCTCTCCCACTGAGCTAACCTTCCATTGATTATAGTTTACCATTCCCTGAGACTTTGTCAAGTACCATGAGGCAGGAGCATATCTTAAGTCAGGATTGAATCAATGATTCTGATGGACGTTACGATAAATCATGTCAGAGGATACGAATCAGCAGCATATAACAGATCGTACCGGCAATGATGGACAGATACATATTATTTCGGACAAACTGCAGGATCACTACCAGAGCGCAGGCTGCCATTTCCGGGATGCCGAACGGGAATCGGGTGAAAGAGGTATTCCGCAGGCAATAAATCACGAGTATGGTCATGATGGCGGGCGGGAGTACCTTGCCGAGATAGTGCATCATCTTTGGCAGTGGACGGTTTCCAAATAATATGAAAGGTGCGGCGCGCAGGCTCCAGGTAACCAGTGCAACCACAGCGATGACTCCGATGGAATAAAGAATATCAGTCATTTTTCTGACCCTCCTTCTCTTCAATAGGCTTGCGCAGAAGCATCAGGGCTATCAGGCAGGTGGTTAAAGTCGGGATCAGGAAGTAGTCCTTCCCGAGAAGCAGATAGAAACCAAGAGCACATACTGCGGCAGTGAGGAAAGGCAGTTTAGTGCGGTACTGCCGCCATTGATTAATGACAACAACCAGGAAAAAGGCTGTGGCTGAGAAGTCAATCCCAGTCATGTCGAAGGGCAGCAGCCTGCCGGCACATGCACCGACCAGACAGCCAAAGATCCAGTAAAGATGATTGAGCAGGGCGATGTAGAAGATCGCCCTGTCTTCGTCCAGCCCGGAATCGTACTGTACTGAGCAGAGTATGGAATAGGTTTCGTCAGTCAGCGCCAGAATGGTGTATATGCCGCGCCAGCCCATCCTGCGGAAACGTTCCACAAAGCTGATGCCGTAAAAAATATGCCTGGCGTTGATGAAAAATGTCATCAGAGCGAGTGTGATCAGCGAAGCTCCCGAGGTCATCATGGGAATCATCACCAACTGCATAGAGCCCGCAAAGATGAAAAACGCGGAAGCAACGGAGAGAAGCACACTGTATCCGGCATCGACAGTAAGTATGCCAAAGGCGATGCCGATGAACAGATAAGTGAAAAAGATAGGAATGGTGTTCTTTATAGCAAATTTCAGTTCCTGCATACTTATGGTTCTCCTTCGGTTCATGCCTTTTGTGGTTATTGTTATTCCCTGAAGAAACAGCTTCCGATACTTCTTCCCCTGCCTGAAATTCCGGCAGGGGAACTGCTTTTTGCATTATAACTAATAGATTGAGATTCTGCAAGAAAATATCATTTTTATCCTTCATTGACAATTATCCACCAAAATCATACAATAATTATGATAGAAAATGGTGAAAAACACCGGAATTATTTTGTTTTTATTAACCTTTAACTATAAGAATCTGGGAGGTGTAAACTAATGAAAATTGCAATGGCAAACGATCATGCCGGAACATCCATGAAGAGGGAGATTAAGGCCTATCTGGAAGAGCAGGGCCATGAAGTGGTTGATTTTGGAACCTACGACGAGGAATCCTGTGATCTTTCGGATTTTGTTCTTCCTGCAGCTCTGGCTGTCGCTAAAGGGGAATGCGACAGGGGTATCTTTGTGGACGGTGTGGGATACGGCAGCGCTATGATTGCCAATAAGGTCAACGGGATTTACGCCTGTGTCTGTCAGGATCCCTTCTGTGCCCAGCTGGCTCGTCAGCACAATGATGCCAATGTTCTTTGTCTGGGTGCCAAGATTATCGGCGGGATGATCGCCATGGAGATCGTAAAGACATATATGTCCACGGATGCATTGACTGCGGATAAATATGTTCGTCGTGTAAAGAAGGTTCAGAAGATTAATGATGATCACTGCGTGCCGGTCAAATAATACGGACGCGCAGCTCCTGAGGAATCGTCAACACGATTCCGATTAAAAAAGATTCGTTCAGAAAAGCCCTCTGGCAATATTGGAATAAGCTTTCACAGAGTATTCTGATCAATATTGCCGGAGGGCAAAGTGTTATATAAGGAAGAAAATCTGACGGAAATGGATCATTCAGATAGTGCAAGTATTCAGAGTTGATTCTTCTAAATACCTTGCTGTATCAATGGTATTCTTAGTATGGAATATTTTAATAATTACAGTTTGGTAAAAACCTGTATGGAATATATTGTATTCAGCAGGATATTTGGAAGGCGGCAGAATATGAACAAGACGGTTGTCCTGGTCGGAACATTTGATACAAAAGGAAAAGAATATGAGTATGTCAAGGGGCTTTTAGAAGAACTCGGGATCCATGTTCTGACAGTCAATATCGGCATATTTCCCGGCTCTTTTGAAGGAGATATCACAGCGGACGAAGTGGCCGGTCTTGGGGGTTCGTCCCTGAGCAGGATTGTCCATGACAATGACCGGGGCGCCGCAACGGCAGTGATGTCCCGGGGCCTTTCGCACCTGCTTCCGGAGTTATACGAGAAAGGTTTTTTGGATGGCGTCCTGTCCATGGGTGGTTCCGGGGGAACAGCCATGGCGACAGCCGGTATGCGGGCTTTGCCGATGGGGATTCCCAAGATCATGATTTCCACCATGGCTGGTGGAAATGTGAGTCCTTATGTGGGAACCAGCGATATTATCATGATTCCGTCAATTGTGGATATTGCAGGATTAAACACCATTTCCCGGACAGTTTTCCGGCGTGGTGTCATGATTATGGCAGGACTTTTAGGATGTTCCGGCACATTGAAACCGGATACCTGCCCGTCCAGGCCGGCAATTGCTGCTACCATGTATGGGGTGACGACACCCTGTGTGACCTATGCAAAAGATTATCTGGAGCAGAAGGGCTATGAAGTCATCGTATTTCATGCCAGCGGCAATGGCGGACGAATGATGGAACAACTGATCCGGCAGGGAGCTTTCTGCGGCGTGCTGGACATCACAACGACAGAATGGTGTGACGAGCTCTATGGAGGAATTATGGCGGCAGGACCGCACCGAAGTGAAGCGGCCGCTGACTGTAACATACCCCAGGTGGTATCGGTGGGTGCCATGGACTTAGTTACATTTGGCCCTCCGGAGACTGTTCCGGCATGCTGCCAGGACCGCAAGCTCTATCCCCATAATCCGATGATTACAGTGATGAGGACCACGGCAGAAGAAAACCGGGAACTTGGACATGTATTGGCTGAGAAGCTGAATCGGTCCAGGGGCAACACAATCCTGATTCTTCCCCTGCGCGGCGTATCAGCCATGGATGCCGAGGGAAAAGCATTCTTTGGACCGGAAGAGGATCAGGCTTTGTTTGATACCCTCCGCAGTCAGATCGACCGTGAGAAAGTCGGTCTGGCAGAACTGGACTGCCATATTAATGACAGAGGCTTTGGAATCACGGCAGCAGAACTTTTGATCCATCTGATGAACAGATCGGCTGGACAGTGAAAAAACTGGTATTGAAGCAGATGATTCAAAAGGCATGTTTCATAGCTTAATGATAATTCAACTCTTCCTGAAGAAGAGGATATTTCAACTGTAATCTGATGAGGGAAATCTATGCTCAAGAGATTAAATATACTTGGAACAGGTACCGCTACAGTATCAAAATATGTAAATACTTCCTGTGTCCTTGATGATGGAAAGGAACTTTTCCTCACCGACGGCACTGGTGGTACGGATATCCTGCATTGTTTTGACAAGATGCATCTTGACTGGCGCAGACTGCACCATGCTTTCTTATCCCATGAGCATACAGACCATTTTCTTGGTATGGTCTGGGTGGTCCGGATGGTGGCAGAATATCTGGAACTGGATGATTATGAAGGAGACTTCTTCCTATATGGACATAGCGAAGTGCTGGATAAAATGCGGGCGGTCTGCCGTATGATTCTGAAAAAGAGGAGTCAGGAGTTCCTGGACCGCAGAATCTTCTTTGTGCCGGTCTTTGACCATGAGGAAAGGCAGGTCCTTAACTATAAGTTGACATTTTTTGACATAGAGTCCCGGAAGGCAAAGCAATATGGTTACCACCTGCAATGGTCTGACGGAACCCGGCTTGTATTTGCCGGGGATGAACCTTTGAGTCCGAACGGTGAGAAGTATTGCGGCCAGGCGGACTGGCTGCTGCAGGAGGCATTTTGTCTCTACGACGAAGAACCCCTTTATCATGCTTACCAGTTCAGCCATCAGACGGTAAGAGAAGCTGCCGAGAAGGCAGAGAGAAATCACGTGAAGAATCTGATCCTGTGGCATACAGAAGACGGAACCTACGGAAAGCGTCGGGAGCTCTATTCAAAGGAAGCCGCAGAGTACTATCATGGTAAGATCTGGATTCCTGACGACGGTGACATGATAGAATTATGACTATATGATTCAGCATAGACAATCGTATCATGGGAGAAACAGATCCTGTGAATCCAACCATACTGCAAGGAATTAAGACTCTTTGGAGCATTTTTTCAGGTGCTCCAGGGAGTTTTTTTATCGAGAAGGAAGGAATTATGGGGCATTATGGTGAAAGACAAATTCCTGCATCTGCTTGCTCTTCAGAAGGATAAATCGTATAATAGCGTTATCTATCATAGCGCTGCTTTTCTGATTCTGAGGAAAACAGCAAGTAAGGAGGATAATATTATGAGAAATAAGCAGTATGGTTTGTTATTTATGATGACTTTAGCGATGATGCTTGTTTTCTGTGCCTGCGGTAAGACAGAGAAGGCTCCTGCTGCGGCTCCTGAGACGTCGACAAAAGAGACAGCAGTGGAAGCGGAGGCATCGACAAAAGAGACAGCAATGGTGCCTGAGGAAGCGACATCGGAAGGGGCAGAGGCAGCTGAGATTGACGGAGCCCGTTATGGCTACAGTGGTGACGATCCTGTGGAGGTCGCGGTCTACAAGTATATGGTGGAAGAAATGAGCAAGGGTTATGGTGAGGCTCAGGTTCATATTCCCACAGTATCCATCGTTCATGAAGACTATACGCCGGAAGATGAGATTCTGGTATATGGAGACTTCTGGATCGAAAATTATAACATTGACGGGGAGACTCTCAAATGCGTTTCCGGTGGAAACCATCCGGGAGTGATGCATTTAAACAAGGATTATACAGTAACAGCCTTTGATCAGGCAGCCGATGGAGAAGATTTTGAAGCCAGTGCGAAGAAACTTTTCGGAGAACATTACGAAGACTTTATGAAAGTCTACAGTGACAGTGATGCCCGGAATGAACTTCGAAAAATAACGATATCGGATTATGTTAAGATGAACGGTCTTTCCGTGACCCAGTATCAGGATGAAGGCTGGGACCCAGTGGAGCTGTATAAATAGGCACATCCTAAAACGCCGGAGTTTCAATAACTTCCGGCGCTTTTCATGAAAGAAATAACAGGTATCTTAGTGTTTGTGGAGGAATGTATGATAGGGACTGGAACGCTGATCAATAGCGCGGCCATTGTCGCCGGAGGAGCATTGGGCCATTTTACTGGCAGGCTGTTCCGGCAGGAGCAGCAGGAAGCAGTCAACAAGGCCTGCGGCATCAGTGTGATGTTTATTGCCATTGCAGGGGCAATGCAGGGTATGATGCGTATTGACGGCAATACCATCGTGGGTGGAAAATCCATGCTGGTGGTACTTTGCCTCGCCCTGGGAACTGTTGTTGGTGAATTGATCGGAATTGAAAAAGGATTTGAAGTATTTGGAGAATGGCTGAAAGAAAAAACCGGGAACAGCGGGGACAGGCAGTTTGTCAATGCCTTCGTTACTGCCTCCCTGACGGTATGTATCGGTGCCATGGCGATTGTCGGCGCGATTACTGACGGAATCTCAGGGGATTATTCCATGCTGGCTGTAAAGGCAGTACTGGATTTTATTATCATAGCGGTGATGACTTCCTCTATGGGAAAAGGATGCGCATTTTCCGCCATTCCGGTTTTTATCTTTGAAGGTACGATTACTTTACTGGCCAGACTGATTTCTCCTGTTATGACAGACCTTGCGATAGATTACCTTTCTCTTTTAGGATCTATTCTGATATTCTGTGTAGGCGTAAATCTTGTCTGGGGCAAAATGATCCGGGTCGCGAATATGCTTCCGGCAGTAGTATTTGCGGTGATTGCCGCTTACCTGCCCTGGAGTTTCTGATGACCCTGCCTCGGCGACTAAATAAATAATCCCCCGGATAATCCGGGGGATTAACGATTATTATCTACTTTGAGGCTGTCATGCTGCCGTTCATGATTCTCTCATACTCAGCCCGCTGGTCCTGGTCCAGTTTATCCACATAGAAACCGCGGCTGTAGGTTCCGGCACTGGTCATATTTCTGAACTGCTGATCTGTCAGGTGCAGCTCTTTTCTAAGGTACTCATCGGAAGCAGCAAAGGGATCTGCTGCACCTCCGTTGATCATTTCCATAGCTGCCTCATTTAATTCGAACATATCCAATTTTCTCATTTTCTTAGTCATTTTTCCATTCCCCTTTCCAGTAGTTTTTTATCTGAGACAACTATATCAGACTATGTGTCACATAAGTATCACATAAGACCGTTTTTTTGGAATCATCAGATTGATACTGCATTAAAAGTAGTGATGGTACATTAAAAGTAGTGATGCTGCATTGAAAATAGACAAAAATTGATATAAAGATGTGACATTTCTGTGATAAAAGGTGTGTTA
>JBGUIF010000032.1:0-7025 GCA_045112755.1 Anaerobutyricum sp. | reverse complement strand
AAAGAAGGTCCGTCACCTTCCGGTCTTCAGGAAAACGCTTTCCAGGGGCCGAGACGACGATGAATCTTCTTTCGGGATTCTCCTGGACTATTTCCTTGATTTTATGGAAATGGGCGGCATCCGCCACGGATGTTCCGCCAAACTTGACAACAACAATGTGCTTGCTCATATCTATCCTCCGATAACCTCTTACTTCTCTTACTCTTCTTCTGTCTTTTCTTCTTTGCTGTCTCTTTCTCACTCATGGAGTTCCAGAGGCAGGCCGTCCGGATCGGCGAAGAAAGTCATCTTTCTGCCGGTAAAGGTATCGGTTCGGATGGGTTCGCACTCGATTCCCTTTGACTGCAGTTCCCTGACAGTTTCTTCAATATTCTCTGTGGCAAAGGCCAGGTGTCTGAGTCCACAGGCTTCCGGATAGGAAAGTCTTTTAGGAGGATTCTCCGGGGCAAATATCTCCAGTTCCGTGGTGGGGTTGACCTGAAGATCCAGCTTCCAGTCCTTTTTATCTTCCCGGTAGTTCTCCCGGATCACGGAAAAGCCCAGTTTATTGACATAAAAATCACGGGACACCGCGTAGTCAGAGACGATAATGGCAATATGATGAATGGCAGATAAATTCATAATGATCTCCTGTTATTTTCTGATTGTCTCCCTGTTAAGGGTTCTTGAATTAATATACCATTAAAATGCCATATATTCATCAAAATTATGTCATTCTATCCATAAAAAACAGCCGGAAAATCCCAATAATCATAAATCATTGAGAATTTCCGGCTGATCACTAACCCATCTCACTCGGCACGAATGTTTGGCAGACGGGATATTTTTTTAAAGATCCCAGTCTGAATACGAATGTTTGGCAAGCGAGACATTTTCTTAAAGATCCCAGTCTGAATACGAATGTTTGGCAGGCGGGTTTTTTCCTAAAAGATCCCAGTCTTAATACGAATGTTTGGCAAGCAAGACATTTTCTTAAAGATCCCAGTCTGAATAATAATCCGGAGCAATCTTCTGTAAAGTATCAATGACCACAACGCAGTCTTTATCTACATTCTGCATGGCAGTGATGACCTTGTCCTGTGGGATAGCCACACATCCGCCGGTGTAGGGCTTGTTCGGGCCCAGGCAATGGAGGAAGATGGCGGAACCTTTTCCGGGCTCTCCATTCTCATTCCAGCTGATGTTCATGCAGTACTGGTAATGGTAAATGTAATCAGCGATATGCTCGGAATCAGCGGTATTCAGGTCCGGCAGGTCTTTGATGCTTACCATCTCATTATAATGGTGGCCTTCTCTCTGATCACCGGACCAGTAATCATCCTCTGTCACCTTCTGATAAGGGAATACACAGCCGGGGTCATCTGCGATGCCGAAAGCATAGTTAAAATGAAACTCTCCCACGGGTGTTTTTGCATCGCCTTCCTTGGTTTTCCCAAGGCCTTTCTTGCCGATGTATCCGGGCGTTGTAAGAATCTCTTTCCATTTCCCGTTCTCATCCTTCTGATGCATGGATACATAGGCGGTGGTTTCTCCCACGCCGGCTACCACAAAAAGCTGATTAGCCGTCTTGGCCTGGGGTAGTGCTGCCACCCATTCAGGGGAGTCATTCAAAGTTTTAAGATCCAGTTTCCCGCTGCCTGCGGCAGTGCTCTGTGTACCATCCACAATCTCTGTGCTGGCTGCCGCAATCTCAGTACTGGCTGCTTTCTCCTTGCTCTTAGCATCCTGTGTGGAAGCTGAGCCGCAGGCAGTCAGTGAAATGATGACCACCAGGCACAGTAACAGGTACCACGGAGTGCGAAATAACTTTTTCATTCTGTTAACCTCCTTTTTCAAAAGTGTTTTTGTAAGGGTGTCTGTTTTAAAAACAGAACTCATTTGATGTCTTTTTAAATTCTGGCTTTTTTCAGGCAAGGCTCAGAATCAAGCTCTTTTGTGTAAAAACAAGCCCTAGAATCCAAGATTGTCATTTACCAGGATTACATGAATACGTCCCTCGTGGTGGGAGTATCTTGTGATCAGGAACTGACAGCAGATGTTATCCGGTGACTTACAGTCCATGCAGGAACCGGTCTTGGCACAGGGTGTCGATAAGCCGAATCTCTGTGCATTGATCGGCGCAGCCACATTTCTGGCCCGCTTCAGAGCACCGTCCACATCATCACAGACCTTGTTCATGCCCACAATAAAAATCACCTTTTTGGGACCCTGGGCAATGGCGGAAACCCGATTGGCATTTCCATCAATATTGACCAGAACACCATCCTCTGTCATAGCATTGGCACTGGCCAGGAAGACATCTGCATCGTAAGCCACAAGAAGCCCATCCCTGGGATTCTCAAAACTTTTGCGGTCAATAAACTGATAATTTCCCTGCACCAGCTGGTCCACAAGACCGATTTCCTTGGCGCTCATGGAACCGCCCATGGTGATGACACTCTTCTCCGGAATCAGAGACAGAGCAGCCTTTAAGGCCTCTTCCTTATTGGCAGCATAGTAGCCTGACATATTTCGGGACTCAAGTCCTTTGATTACCTTCTTTGCCAGAAGTTCATTACGGCGGTAAATATTCTCATCCATCTGATGTTCCCCCTTGCATTATAAAGTAGTAGTGTTTATAGACCCTTTCATTTAAAGGCATTGTACCATATCCACTATCCTGATTCAACGGACTTCCTTTCTTCAGGGCTGCAGCACCTGGTCATTTTCCTGCGGCCGACTGCCTGTTATTTTCCCAGGAGATGAAATGCTGAAGTGATATTATAATTTACCTGAAAGGTATATCATTTTCTTTGTTTATAATCGTTTTTTCACCAAAATAACTCCTAATAAAACAAAAACACCAAACCTTTTATATGGACTTTTTCATCATAATCTCAGATAATATAAGAATAGAATAACTCGATGAGAAGAATTCGTTTTAAGGAGAAAACATATGAAAAAAATTTTTGTTGTAATATCAGCTTTGTTCTGCCTGCTATTATTCCCCGGTCTCAGTGCAAAGGCGGAGGATTATCTCCACGGAGACTACCGCTATAAGGTTAAAAATGGAACTGTGACCATTACCGCCTACTTTGGCCATGCCTCAGAATTGACTGTGCCGTCATCAATCAACGGAAAAACGGTAACGGCGTTAGGTAATCAGGTTTTTAACTGGGATAACTGTATTGGTAAGAGAAAGAAGAATGCCTATACCAGGATTTTATTAAAACGTGGTGCAACCAACAAAATGATATTTAAGACGAATTAACAATATCATGTCATGCAGTTCATGGTAGATGTTCCTCTAAGTTGGCCATTGACCGGATCAGGCGGACTGGCTATAATACTTAATCATAAGACTAAATATTATTTCAGAATCACAGGGAGTACTCGTCCTTGGTGCTGCATTCAGGAAAACGAATAAACAGAGGACCATCATCTATGAAAAAAATTCTTGTGATAGATGCCCAGGGAGGCGGCATCGGAAAACAGATCATTAACGAAATCATCAAGAAGAAAATAAAGGCGGACCTGCTTGCAGTAGGGACCAATTCCGCTGCCACAGCCCAGATGTTAAAGGCCGGTGCCAGGCACGCTGCCACCGGTGAGAACCCGGTCATCGTCGCCTGCAGAAAGGCAGATTTCATCATTGGCCCCATCGGGATCGTCATTGCCGACGCTATGTACGGGGAGATCACCCCTGCCATGGCTGTGGCCATCGGTCAGAGCCAGGCAAGAAAAGTATTGATCCCTGTGACCAGCTGCGGCAACTACGTGGTCGGCACCGCTGATGCCAATATGAAGGACCATATCCAGGAGGCGGTAAGCCTTGTGGCAGACCTGATCAATCAGGAATGATGTGCCATATATTTACACTTGAGACATAAGGGTATCGAACAAAGCAGCTGGCACCCTCTTGTATGATGTACTTTTATGGAACGCTTTTTGAGGCGCTATTATGGGGCAGCCGGCCGACTTTTGACATTGTACAGGCATTATGGTATACTTTTTAGGATCGAATGTCAGGCGGACAGCATGAAGCTGTCCCAGTAAATACAATAGAAATTGTATTTGAAAAGCCGGCTGAATCCGGTATCTGACATAGGAAATCATTATTTTCTGAAATAATTAATATTGTTACGCATTCAAAGAAGGTGCACCATATTCCAGAAGGAGTATAGTGCACCTTTTTTATGCAGAACAAGGTGATCATGGGGCATTTTCCAAAAACCCCGATCCAGGCAAATGACAGGAGGATAAAGAATATGGCTTGTTTTTTAGTTCCGGCAGCAGAGGCTGCAGTAACGACAGTTGTGACAAAGGTGATGGAGAATCAGGAAAAGAAATCTGATCAGGAGCAGTCAAACCTGCAGGCAGAATCCATCGAAACCGGCAAAGAACATTTTTCCAGTAAACTGAAGCGGTTAAATTACATGCTTTGGGGCGGGTCAGGCCTGCTGGCTTTTGAGCACTTATGGCATGGGGAGATCACACCCTTCTTCCCCTTCCTGACAGCAGCCGGCAATCCGGCGGATATGACAGCAATGCTCCATGAAATGTCCACTGTCGGTGTTTCCATGGCTGTCCTGGTAACCGCAGTATGGGGGATCAGCACCTATGTCAGCGATAAGATCCATGCCAGAAATGAACTTGCGTACCAGGCACCTGAACTTGAGTGCCAGACACCTGTGGAGGAGGCTGCAAAATAATGACTTTATTACTGACTGTATTCGCTGCTCTGATTTCCACAGTCATCTGGTATTCCAGTGAAAATGCACGTGCCATGAAGGTAGGTATCCTCTGTTACATGTTCTGGGGTGCCTCACTGATGTGGTTTGTGGATGCGATATTCGAGTATATTGAGCTTAGAGCCGCCTATTTTACACCGGCGCCGGCAGATATGATCAATGACAGCTTTCTTGGCTTTTCAGTGATCGCCCTGGGTCTCCTGATCTGGACTATCATCCTGCTGGTAAAGGATCCCAAGCATATTATCAGGCGGTAAACGGATATTTAAAGGATGAGGGAATTGTTATCCTTCATCCTTTTTCTGTTGCAGAGTGCCGGGCTGCCCGTATAGTTTCGGGTGGTCCGGCACTCTTATTGTCTATATCCTCTTCATTTCTGCTTATGCTTTCATCTCATCCTGATATTTCCAACAGTTTTTTCTGAATTCTGGCGGTCACCTCCACATAGTAGGCATAGTCAGCAGGGGACAGGTTTTCTGTGTCAATATCATTCATTTTCTGCATGACATCGGCATAAGATGACATGTAGTCACTGTAGTCCATCAACATCTCTGTCGGGTCATCTGTCTCAGAATATTTCTTCATAAATTCCACATATTCATCAAAGAACGCCTCATAACTGTCCATGGCTTCCTTGAATTCCGGAGTAACCGCTTCTTCTGAAACGCCTTCTTTGTCCTTTGTCTCAGTTGTTTCTCCTGCAACGCTAGGCTGATCTGAATTTTCTTTACTTTCTGTAATATCCTCCGCCTGCTCTGCTGCCTCTGTTTTAGATCCGTTCCCAACAGCATTTTCTTTTAACTCTCCTGCAGTCTCTGATACCCCCTCATCATAGTTCTCCTGGTCCCTTCCGGAATCCGACCTCCCTGTTATCAGGGAAAAGACGACCATCAGCCCGAGGATACATAATATTACTTTCTTCTTCGTCATAGTATCTCCCTTCTTCCGATGTATTTTGTTATCAGTATATCTCCATTCTTTTCATCCTGTATTCACGATTCGTGAACATCAATCTCCATGAATAGAAATCTATACACGAAGGTCGATCCATCAAAGTCTGGAATATCCAGGAATCATCCATCAAGAATGCTTTCACATCCTCGGCGCTGGAACCAGGATCAAAATCTGATAAAATCTCCCAGTTCTGCTTCATAATGAATCACAATCTCAAAGAAGGTCTCCATGTCGGGCAGCCGGTAGCCGCTTTCATAATTTGCTATGGTAGTAGCCCCATATCCCAGGAAGTCTCCCAGCTGTTCCTGTGTTTCCCGATGTTCCATGCGAAGCCTCCTGATCCCTGCCCCAATCATTTGCGCAGTAACTTTTCTCTCTTTTCTGTCAGTTCTTTCATTTTCCATAGTTAAGCCCTTTCTGCCTCTCGGCAATAGAAGTGAATCAGTTCTATAATAAGGGCTTGTAAAAATTACGCGCCTGCTGCTTGATGTTTAGGTAATATTTCCCTTGGACAGGAGCTTTTGAACCATACTATAAAAAACATGCCATAAAAAAAGAGAACCTATAAAAGGCTCTCGGCAAATAATTACTGGGACATAGAAGGTTTGACCCTGAAAGAATAAATTATACTTCTTCAGATCCAAGATGAAGGACCCTGAAATAATCACTTCTCCCAAACAGTACACGATCGATAAGCATTCTGTCGGATTCTAATCTGTAGAAAGCTATATATGCCTTGAATACTACAAAATAGTAGCCTGTAAAAGTGTTCTCATAATACAGGGGCGAACCTGCTTTAGGATGATCCGCTTTTTCCTCGACTTTATCTAACAATTCTTCAATATATCTTTCTGTGATTTCGTAACTCTTCGAAGCTTCTAAAACTTCTGACCAGACGCGATCAAGATCACGTATAGCTGCTCTGGAATATTCAACCTTATACTTCATGGCCGCTTACCACGGAAATATGCTCTTACTTCTTCTGAAGACACATAACCTTCTTCTTCCCCAGATTGTCTTCCTTCATTAAGTTCACACATCAGTCGAAGCATAGCCTTTGTCTTCTCGAATTCTTCATCTTCAGCAATATCACGTATAGTATATCTACCTCTGCCATTAACCGTTAGATAAACAGGGGATCCAGCAGATACCTTTTCTAAAACAGTATTATAATTTCGAAGATCAGAAACAGGTCTAATGACTGCCATACTATTATATCCTTTCATACTAATTCTTTATTAATTTAACTTCCACTTTATATACTAACATGCCAGATGTTTTTTCGCAATATTTTACGAATTATTTATCGTAATATTATTATCATTATAATATATCTTATTG
>JBGUIF010000031.1:0-5289 GCA_045112755.1 Anaerobutyricum sp. | reverse complement strand
AGAAAAGGACTGCGGCAGTCCCCATGGCCAGGCCGATCAGGAAAAATTTTATCAGGATGGATTTTTCATTTCTGGGGTTATCGGGAGCAGCTGCCAGCTCTGGCAGTTCAATGGTCTCCAGGATGGCATCATCGATGACATAATCAGCTACATAGTCATAGTTGTCCATCACCGATTGTAGCACCTTGTAGGACATGGCAGAGCTGCTGCCGGTGACCTTGAGTTCCATCATGTTGGTCTCGCCGATGACCGAGGCTGAGGTTTCCACATCCATGGAATCAAGCCCCAGGTCTTTGGTTACTCTGTATTTCAGCACAGTACTGTTCAGAATCTCCGAGAAACGGCCGGCCAGTTTTTTTGCTGTTTCCAGATTATTATAGATATTGGCGTTCATCCCTTTGCCGGTTACGATAAAGGTAGTCTTGGTGGTATAGCGGGGCTCATAGCTGTAGAAGGACCAGAGGTCCGCCGCGAAACTGACAGATAAAGCAAATATCAAAATAACCCACCACTGCCGCAGGGCATCCCGAAAGAGGCTGGTCAGATCTATCTTACTATGCTGTTCGTTTTTATTCTGAGGATTTAAATATTCTCTGTTATGGTCCATGCTGCCTTCCTACCGTACGACCACAATCAGTCGTGCAGTTCCCTTTCTTTCATGACTGTCTTTATAAGAATAAACCAGTTCATGAACGCCGGCTTTTTTGTAGTTCAGCTTTCCGTCTACTTTAATGCGGTCAATGGAAATCTCCTGGGCTTCCTTTTCTGTGTTAGGCAGTAACGCTTCCCTTAAAACAGAGCCATCCTCTGTTTTCTTGTACTTTACTCCTTGAGCGATCAGACTCTCTAAGTACTTATAAGGATCAATGTTCTCCTTCTTCTTTACATAGATCAGGTACTGGTTGAGAGTCAGAACAGGGCATCCTTCTTTTTCTTCAGGATCATAAATCTCCAGAGTGACCGGCAAGGTAGCCACATCACCGGCACTGTTAGCGACGGTAAAAGTCATATCATAGCTGCCGGCGATATAGGTTCTGATACTTTGGGAACTGCCCATCTTGATCTTTCCGGTGATGTCCCCGTCGATCATGTCTGACGCTTTCATGGGAATGTCGATCTTGGAGGAATTGATGGGAAAAACCAGGGGTGAATCCAGAGAAAACACCGGGGATTGATAGTCCGTATAGACCACATCCCTTTTTGCTTTGGACACATTTCCGTCGCTGTCAAAAGCGGCTACAGTCATGGTTCTTTTTCCCTTTTTTATGAAATGGCTCATGCTTTCCAGAACCAGATTGGCTGTCACGTCCCCGTCCTTACTGTCCATCGCCGTGATTCCCGCCAGCAGGGCTGCATTATCCGCACTGCAGGGCACCTCGATCCTGGTCTTGTCCATAGTAATCTGGGGAGCTCTGCTGTCTTCACTCAGATACTGCTTGAACTTCATATGTCCAAAAGCAGCTCCTGTGATCAGAAATAGTAAAATACATAGTATACGGATTCTGCGCATAGTCTTCTCCTGTCATTTTTCTTATCTGGCTTCAATCCCGTGCATGGCGATGGGCTGACCGGAAAGGATTCTTTCGGGGTTGGCATAAAAATACCGCCAGGCTTTATCTTTTCCCATTCTTCTCTTCACATCATCCCGGACATCCCTCATATAGGGAGTCCGCATCTTATGACTGTGGGCGTCGCTGCCGATACAGGTGACCAGGTCATACTTCAGCATATATTTCGCGGTCTTCTCCACTCTGTCACCAAATCTTCCCAGGATGCTTCCCCTGTTCAACTGAAGGCGGCAGCCGGAGGCCAGCCAGTGGTAAAGAAGTTCTGGATAATCCTGAACCACAAAGTATCGCTCAGGGTGAGCGATCAGTGGTATAGCCCGCCGGATCCGGATATCTTCCAGCCTGGCTTCTATCCAGGTCCTGGAAGCGTCAAAGGGGAACTCCACCAGATAATAGGGGCCAAAATTGATACCGTGTACCATACCGGCATCCATCAGCCTGCCCAGATCATCAGATGCCATAATCTCCATGCCAGGAAAGACATGGATCCGGATTCCCCGTTCATAAATCTTCTTCTTTAACTGCATCAGTCTTTGATCGATGGCTGCGCAGGCATAGTTTTCAAATCTTCCCTTCTGGTTGGTATGGGGAGTAGCTGCCAAGATGTCCGTCCCACTCTCCGCCGCCATGGCGGCCATCTCCAGAGACTGGGCCATGGTGGCAGACCCATCATCCAGACCTGGAAGGATATGCGTGTGTATATCAATCATTTTCCAATCCATCCAAGCTGATCTGTGCCATCAACATTTTATCGTTTCCTGAGTCTGCAGGCTGTTCTACCCATAAAAAGAGAGTCCGGTAATTGAAGTGCATCTGATCAATACTCGACTCTCCCCATATTTCATAATTAAACTGTTAACTCTCTCTGCGAAGCTTCCTTGCCGAAAAAAGCATGATCACCGCAAATACTCCTGCCCCTCCGAGACCATATACGAAGATATTGGTCT
Organism: Anaerobutyricum sp.; assembly: GCA_045112755.1. Taxonomy (GTDB): domain Bacteria; phylum Bacillota; class Clostridia; order Lachnospirales; family Lachnospiraceae; genus Anaerobutyricum. The sequence goes on along the minus strand of JBGUIF010000031.1, from coordinate 2,774 downwards.
CTCCTGTCTTCGGGGATGTCTCCTCTGTCTCTTCCTCGGTGCTCTTCTTAGGATTAGGGCTGGGATTTGCCATGGCTGTCATGGAAAAAGCGAATAACATGCCAATCGCAAAGAACATTATCATTCTTTTCTTCAATCTCATGAAAGACTCCTTTTTTCTAATAGAAAATAATCATCTTTATATCAATAATTTTACTCTAAATCTGCAAAAAAGCAACCATTAATACATCCATAAAGTGCTTAAAATCATATAAAGATAGTCTCTTTATCCTATCTGCAGAATTCCGTATCTGACCGGACTTATGATTTCATCGGAATCGTCTTGATGATTCCATCGGAATAGGAAGATGCTATTCCACCATCTCATAAAAGACATCCAGAATGATCTTGTAAAGCTTTTTCTGGTCAGGGATAAACTCAGCGTAAGTCCCGCCGTCTCTGACCTGGCCCGGAATAGAAAATACCTGGCCTTCCACTATGCCGCTCTTTACTACTTTGGAGCCCAGATAAATCACACCGTCAACACCGATATCACTGACTACATGACCCTGTCCTGCCCTGTACACCTGCAGAGGTGTTGTGATATCCGATTTTGTCCTCTGGATCAGCTGCTTCACATAATTGGTCATATACTGTTTCTGCCGCTCCATTCTGAGATTATTGGACTCCAGGAGGGCCGTCTTTCTGCTTCTCACATAGGTCTGGGCCTGCTGCCCCTTCAGGGTAACTCTCTGTCCTGATACCAGGGCGGAATCTGCAGCAGTCAGGTCTTCAAGAACGTCAACGGTTACACCACCGATGGCATCGTTGAGGACGGCAATCCCTTCGTAATCCAGGGCCGCGTAGGCATGGATGGGCATGCCGTACATCAGCCGGGAGACTGCATCCAGTTCATTCTCACAGCTGGTCTCATGACCGTCACCATAGGCGTAGGCCAGACAGATCTGCATATTTTTAAGACCAGTGTATTTACCCTCAGTATTGTACTGACGGATATCAGCCATTGTCTCACGGGAAATGTTGACCAGAGTCAGATTGTTGGTCCTCTGGTCCAGGACTGCCAGTACCAGAGTGTCCGCGGACCCATTATCGCCGATGGAACGGGTTCCGGTGTCACTGATTTTTTTGTCCACACCCATACAAAGCACAGTGATGATATCTTCATTGTACTTATACTTGTGTCCCTTATAGATGACAAAATTTCCGTCCTTCTCCACCCCGTCCGGAACCCGGATCTCCTCTTTTGACTTGTTGGCGGCCATTTTTGAGGCACCCTTATGCTGGAGATAGAGCAGCGTTCCCGCAGTACCGGCAGCGGCAACCACCAGCAGGATGACCAGTCCCAGAAGAAGCCTGGGAACCAGGCGGCCCCAACTGAAACTCTTTTTGGTTTTGGACTTTGAGACTGTCTTTATGGCCGGGCCTGAACCTGACCCATCAGCAGTATCTGTCCCTGGCGATTCTGTTCTTGTCCCGCCGGCGCTAGTCCCTGACAGTACTTTTCCAGCAGCACCAGTTTCTACCCCTGAAGCTTCTGTCCTTATTGCTCCAGTGTCTGTTCCAGTAAATATTTTCCCTGTTCCACCATTTGTCTGGGAGGAAACATCGTCTTCTGCCTGTCTTTCCATCTCTCTTTTGCTGTGGTTGTCACTGACCTTCTGCCTGATCCTGGATCTGGCAATGGGGATATCAAAATCATCGATCATCCCGTAGGAAGTCCTGCCAGATTCACGGGATATTTCCTCGGATTCTTTCTCCCGGGATACCCCCTTCTTAAGAGAGATCTGAAGCTCCTGGTTGAGACTGTCCAGGTCGATATTTTTTTGTTTTTTGATATCATGATCCTTCATAGAGCACTCCCTGTACGATGTAACGATGCTTCGGTTCACCAGCAGAACAGGTGGATAGAGTCACAATCCTGTCCTGGTCTGTCAGTGTCACTTCCTGACGGATGCGGGCATCCATAGATCTTCCCTGCAGGATACTTTCCAGATAATGGCCGAACACCTCTTTATCATCAAAATGATAGGAGCCCATGATATGGCTGTCATCACTGGTGTAAGCAGCAAAAACCCGATATATCAGGACCTTTTTGGCGGTATAAATATAAAAATACTCATGCTTCTCAAAAAATTCAGGATCCTCAAACTTATGAAGATTTTGAAACATGGAACCATTCTTCATATTATGCCCATAGAGAACCGTATTGGGATCTGTAAAATCCCTGGAATTACAAGCTTCCGTATAGATACAGCCGGCAAAACGCCATTCCCCGTAGAGATCATGATCCAGGTAGAAATTGTCCTCTCCCGGCACCAGCCGCTGAGCTACGGGATAGTCGATATTGGTATCCGGAATCCGGATCCAGGCGTAAAGCTCGGGGTTAATCTCCGCCAGCTTTTTAAAATCAATGGGATTCTTTAAATCCAGAAAAATCCCTTCCGGAAGCCTTGCCGCCTCTCCATCCCGCTGACCGTCAAACTCCGAACTGCCCGCTGCAGAATCCGCAGAGCGATCTTTGTCAGAGGAAGAGTTTACAACCATATCCTCCTGCGCATTCTGATAGGCCCGGTCTGCCTGCCAGACCTGCCAGCCGTACCAGACGCATATGCCCAGGCACAGGACCAAGCCAAGGCTGGAAAAGAGAAAAATCAATTTCCATATTCCTCTATTGTCTTGATGATTATTTTTATCTGCCATAATGAAAAACTCCTGAAGTGATGTGCCAGAATGTGTCAGCGGGGACGGTTCTCATTGACACATCTGCAAGAGCT
>JBGUIF010000030.1:0-3002 GCA_045112755.1 Anaerobutyricum sp. | reverse complement strand
ATAATTAAAGTGGAATAGATCAAGAATGGAGCGAAAAGAAAAACAAAAGGGTCATGGGCAGACCTGCTTTGGGGCTTATGACGAAGGATATTATAAAAATCTTCTTTACAGACAGCTGGCCCAGGATTACTGCTGCAGTCTGGAGCAAGTAAAAAATGAAAAGAATCAATATCATAAATATATTCCTCTGGAGGGACGAAGACGCTTTGAGGAAGAAGGCCATTGCTTTCTGAAGATCCTGACCTTCCGCAATAAGCTGTTTTTTACCGGGGAACCGGAGATTGTTGACTGGTGTAAAGAGCGTTTTCGGGACATGGAGGCTGCCTGGTTTATGGAGGCCCCGACGATGAAGGAACTCAACCGGCGTCTGTCCCGGGACGGTTATGAGATTGCCAAGATCCATCCCTTTTTCATTTCCTGGGAGGAGAGTGAGCCAGAACCCGGGCCGGCAGACTGGCAGACCCGCTATTTTTGGGGAGCAGAGATCGAGCAGTTCCGGGATGATGTCCGGTTCCGCAAGGCTTTCAGCTTCTGCCCCACGGCCCCCGATGAGATTGGCGTCGCTGCCATGGATGGGGATAAAATCCTGGGCATGGCCGGCGTCAGCGCAGACAGTGATAAACTCTGGCAGATTGGAATCGATGTGGTTAAGGAAGCCAGGGGAAGAAAAGTAGGGGTCATCCTGGTAAAACTTTTAAAAAACGAAATTCTTCGTCTGGGTAAACTCCCTTACTATGGGACGGCAGTCTCCCACAATATCTCCCAGAATATCGCTTTTCAGGCCGGCTTCAGACCTGCCTGGACGGAACTGATTACCAGGAAGGTGCCTGAATAAAAGGTGCCTGTCACCGTGAACAAACTGTGAACAGAACAAAAGGTGCCTGTCACCATGAACAAACTGTGAACAAAGGAAAGGATCAATGATGAAAAAAGGGGATCTCTTTGAGGGAAAGGTTGCCCGAACAGAATTTCCATGCAAAGGAATCATTTATATTGATATAGAGCAAAATGGAGAGGTTGAAAAGAAGAAAGTCATGGTCAAGGATGCTCTGGAAGGCCAGGAAGTCCGTTTTTCCATCTCCAAAAAGAAGAAGGACAGGCTGGAAGGCAGACTGCTGGAAGTGCTGAGTCCTTCAAGCCTGGAGAGAGAGTCACCCTGTCCACACTTTGGTCTTTGCGGCGGATGCCGTTACCAGACTCTGCCCTATGAGCAGCAGCTGGCCCTGAAAAAGGGACAAGTGGAACAATTAATTGACAACTCTGGTCTGGACTTTTCCATAGAAAAGATTTATGGAAGCCCCACGGAGACCGGATACCGCAATAAGATGGAGTACAGCTTTGGGGATGAGTACAAGGATGGCCCTCTTTCCCTGGGCATGCATAAAAAGAGCAGCTTCTATGATATTGTCCCGCTGACAGACTGTCAGATCGTACATCCGGATTTCAATCTGCTGGTTACAGAGATCCGGGAATATTTCCGTGGGAAGGGGACAGCATTTTATCATCGCATGCGCCACACAGGTTTTCTGAGACATCTGGTCCTTCGACGCAGCGCCAGAACCGGGGAGATTCTGGTTAACCTGGTGACTTCTTCCCAGGGGGAACTGGATGCGGAGGAATTTGTTGGGAGGATTCTCGGCCTGACAGCCGGCAGCAATCCGGACAAAAACAGCAGAACTATAGAAGGCAGGATCGCAGGTATCCTTCATACCATCAATGACAGCTTGGCAGATGTGGTACAGAGTGATGAGACCAGAATTCTCTATGGCAAGGACTTCTTCTATGAGTATCTGGAGGATCTTCGATTCAAGATAACGCCCTTTTCCTTCTTCCAGACGAACACTTTGGGGGCGGAAGTCCTCTATGGCAAAGTCCGGGAATATGTGGGGGAGACCAGGGACAAGCTGATATATGACCTTTACAGCGGTACTGGGACCATCGCCCAGATTCTTGCGCCGGTGGCAAAACAGGCAGTCGGCGTTGAGATCGTGGAGGAAGCTGTGGAATCAGCAAAAGAAAATGCGGTGGCCAATCATCTGGACAACTGCCGCTTTATCGCAGGGGATGTACTGAAGGTTGTGGATAGTCTGACAGAGAAGCCGGATATCCTGGTACTTGACCCTCCCAGGGACGGAATCAATCCTAAAGCGTTGAAGAAGATTATAGGCTTTGGGGTGGAAGAGATGGTCTATGTCAGCTGCAAGCCTACCAGTCTGATGAGGGATCTGAAGATTTTGAAGGAAGCAGGCTACCAGGTGAAAAGAGCCTGTCTGGTGGACATGTTCCCGGGGACGGTGCACGTCGAAACTGTGTGCCTCTTGAGCAACACCCAAAGACCTAAGAAAGAATCCTATATTACGCTTGATGTGGAGATGGAAGACTACTACCGCATCAAGAATGAAGGGAAGAATTCTACCACCTAAAGTTCAGCCTCACAATCGAATAGGAATTTGAATAGATAAGCTGCAGATGCGGAAGTGATCCGAAATCTGCAGCTTGTTTTGTTTCAAGCCAAACGATTGAAAAAGGAGGACAAACACATGGCAAAGAAGAACGAACGGGAACTGAAGGTTTGCGCAATGAGCGGATACAACTACAAATCCGTTCCGTCGATCCGGTTGATGGGACAGTGGCTGGAGACTGCCGGTTTCCATATCGGAGATCCGGTATTGGTCAAGTGCGAGGATGGAAAGCTCATCATCAGCCTGGACACTGCAAGAGCGGAGCTGATGGAAGCTGAGAAGGCGTTTATGGAGAAAGAAACCAGAAAACTGCATGAACGTTTTCTGAAGGAGAAGAAAGCGCTTCACGCACAGTTTGTGGCAGAACGGCAGGCAGAGTATGCTAAGGATCAGGAGAGGGGGAACGCCTATGTTTGATGCGGATGAACTTTCCGTTCTGGATCCAAAGTATTTCTCCATCATCTTTACAGATGCTTTTGATGTGACGATTATGAGCCGGAATACAGGGCACTTCTGGTTTATTCATAATCCGGAGTATCC
>JBGUIF010000029.1:0-7437 GCA_045112755.1 Anaerobutyricum sp. | reverse complement strand
GCTGCCCACTCTTATCACTAAAAGTATTCCTATCAATACTAACATCATTCTGTCAAGAAATCAAGTCCCAAATTTTTACTTACTCTCAGTCTCCATCTCATCATAGTGGCTGTCCTCGGTGGTTTCCACCTGACTGTCCTGGTTCTCAGGTTCCGTCTGCCCCTGGGCCGCCCTCTCCTCCTGGACTGAAGAGAAGATCTTATGAATAGCCTCTATATTTTCCGCAGAGGTCTTATACCAGACTGCCTTCTGGTCCATGTTCTCAATCCGGACATAGGTGTCGTAGAGGGTCATGATCATGGTGTTGCCATGATGGTAGAAAGTATAATTGATTCCTGCCTGCTCCCTGGCCTCCTGCTGGTCTCCCCATTTCTTCAGTGCCGCTTTGCGGTTCGTCTTATTTTTTTCCATCCGGTCAATGTAATTGGCCGCGGCGACGGCTGTTTCATTCTCATAGTAATGATTCTGTTCATCTGACACCATGGGAGAGTCCGCCAGCCGGTGGAGAAGGGAGGAATTGGGATAGCCTTCTCTGTAATGGAGGAAGGCATCTCCAAGAGCACTTGCTCCCCGGCAATAGTATACATCATTGGGCAGGTCTGTAAAGACCACATAATCTCCCGGGTATACCATGATCTCATAGACAGCGTTGTCCTCATCGTAGAGGACGTACTCATAGCTGGTTCCCGGTATGGCCGCCAGGTCCTCAGGCGAATACCTGCTGGTTTTATCCGCCCGGCTGCCGATCAGTGTCGCCATGGAGAAGGCTGCCTTCTCATTGATGAACTCACTGTTCTGCATATCATCGAGAAAACCGACCTCCAGCTTGGCCAGACAGTCTCTGGCAATCCTGGCCAGATAGTCATTGGCCCTCTTGGAATCCTCAGACTGGTTGTTGTCATCCTCCAGTTCAGATTCCAGCTTTTTTATCTTCTTTTTCAGAGATTTATTTTTCTTTTGCAGGTCCTGATAATAGGATGACTCTTCCACATCCTCTCTGGATACGCTGCAGCCCGCCGGCAGAATGAGACAGATGGCAGCCAGTATCGCCAGAAGAATTTTTCCGAACCCTTCTTTCTTCCTTTTGTTCATATCATCAATTCCTTCCCGGTCAATCGGCCTTGTCCTGTCAGAAATCTCTCTTTTCGGTAATCTCGTTCCGGTTTTTGTAAATAGAGTACTCGGGAATAAATCCCCTCACGCTGGACAGCGGATAGATATTGGTATATTTTCCAACCACAGAGCCGGGATTTAAGATCGTTCCGCAGCCCACTTCCACATAGTCGCCCAGGAGAGCGCCGATTTTCTTCCGGCCAGTCTCAAAGTTCTTCCCATCCACATGAATCTCCACCAGCTTCCGGTCAGATTTCACATTGGAGGTGATGGAGCCTGCTCCCATATGGGCGTGGTAACCCAGGATGGAATCTCCCACATAATTATAGTGGGGGACCTCTACCTTATCAAAAAGAATCACATTCTTTAACTCAGTGGAGTTGCCCACTGTGGCACCGGCACCGACGATGGCGTCAGCCCTGATAAATGCGCAGTGTCTGATTTCAGCTTCCGGCCCGATGATGGCAGGTCCGTTGATGTAGGCAGTGGGCGCTACTTTGGCCGTTTTGGAAATCCAGACATCCTCGCCCACCTGATCATATTCCCGGGGATCCAGCAGCATGCCGATCTCCAGGATAAAATCATGAATCTGGGGAAGGACTTCCCAGGGATATGTGGACTCCTCAAATAATACAGAGGCGATGGTATGGTTAAAATCTGAAAAAAGTGCTTTGTTTTCTAATCTCTTCATGAGTCAAACCGGCTGCAGGCAGCCTCTCCTTTCTAATCGTTTCCTTCGGATCTCAAAGTGACGTCTGATCTGTGGAAGTCCCGGCAGGCGGGGCATTTTCCTCAGCTCCGGGACCTGCTTCGGCCGTTCCCGGCCGGTCGTCCAGAAACTCCAGCCTCCAGCGGTAACGTCCCTTCTTATCTTTGGGATCTTTCTCATAATAAAAATATGCTGTAAATTTGTTTCCTTTTTTGCTGATACATCCCCGAAGTCCCACTTTTCCATGCTCCAGGAGTATCTTTACCATATCATAAGTGACTTTTTTTCCAAGACCATTGATCAGCCGGTCATTCTTCCAGACGGCGTACTTACAGCCAGACTTCCAGTTGGAACAACCGAAGGCTCTCTCTGTCTCCATCACGGGACTGCCGCATTCCGGACAGATGCCCACCGGCTCCTTATGGAGGGGCTCTGTCTGTCCGGCCTCTCCTGCCGTCTCATCAGATTTAACCCGGGCCACAGCCTCAGTGACAAAATCTTTGATCAAAGAAAGAAAGTCATCTTGAGTATACTTTTTCCGCTCGATATCTGCAAGGGTTTTCTCCAGTCTGCCAGTGTACTCCAGATCAAAAAGCTCCGAGACAGGAAAATGTTCCACCATCATCCTGCCAAGATCGGTGCAGCTTAAGCTCTTTCCCCTGGCTTTGATGTAGCCGGCCGTCTTGAGCTTTTTAATGGTCTCTGCCCGGGTCGCCGGTGTGCCGATGGAAAAGCCGCTTAAGATGGCCATCATCATCTCTTCTTCGTCCTTTTCCTCATATTTCTTGCCGCAGGTCTCCATCACCTTCAGCAGGGTTTTTTCCGTGTGGGGTTTAGGCGGCTTTCTCTCTACTTCATTGATCTCTGTGCCCACGATGGGAAGAATCTGTCCCCGCTCCACCACGGGAAGCAGGACCTCCCGGGTGTCGACACCCTCGATCAGCTTCCAGCCGGGCTCCAGCTGGACCTTCCCTTTGGCGATGAACTGACCCTTAACCTCCGGCGCCTCTCTCACCTTCAGCTTCAGCACCGTGTCTTCGGAGACCGCCAGAGGCATGAACTGCGCCAGAAAACGATTCCTGACTGCATCATAGACCTTCTGCTCCTGGTCAGACATATTTTTAGGGAGGACATAGGTGGGGATGATGGCCGAGTGACTCTCTACTTTTTTACTGTCAAATACTCTCTTACGTGTATGGAATTTCATCTGGTCCTCAAAGGGATGTCCCTTTTTGTGGACATTCAGCACCTTGGCAGCCTTGTCCTTCAGACTCTCGTCCAGGACGACGCTGGCCGTTCTGGGATAAGTGATCAGTTTCTTTTCGTAAAGGCTCTGGGCCGTCTTCAATACCTTGTCGGAGGTCCATCCCTTGTATTTGCCGGTGATGTATCCCTGGAGGCCGGAAAGATTGAAAAGGTAGGGGGGATACTCCTTTTTCTGCGTCACCTTTCTGGAGGTCACTTTGGCATCTTTTCCCTGAATCTCCTGGACAATCTTTTCCAGATCCTCCTTGTGATCGAACTTGTCGTTCTCTTTATTCTCACTGTCCCTCTCATGATAGAAACCGTCGAACCGCTTCTGGTCCTCTGTCTCAAAGACAGCTTTCAGCCGGTAGTATCTGCTGGTCTTAAAATTCTCAATCTCCTTGTCCCGGTCATAGATAATCTTCAGGGTGGGCATGAGAACCCTGCCTACATTGAGCAGCCTGGAATTGGCCGCAGCTTTGTATTTCAGGGTTGCCACCGAGGTCAGATTGATACCGATCAGCCAGTCTGCAATCTGCCGGCCAAAGCCCGCATCATGAAGAGGTTTCATCTCCGTGTTTGGCTTCAGGCTGGCCAGCCCCCGGTTCACTTCCTCGGCGGTCCACTCATTGAGAAGAATTCTCTCCACCGGCTTGCCGGGATCGAGATACTCAAGGATTTCGTCAGCGATCACCTGCCCCTCACGGTCATCATCGGTGGCGGATATGATCCCCTCCACATCCTGCCTCTCCATGAGACTTTTGATAATCTCCATCTGTCGGACTACTCCGGCATCGGCCCGGTCGCGGTTGGAGGGATCGCTTTTCAATTTGTAGCGGTATTGCTCCGGAATATAGGGAAACCTTTCCATCCGCCACACCTTCATGGAGGGGTCATAGTCTCTGGCATCACAGAGTTGGAGAAGATGGCCGAAAGCCCAGGTAATCACATAGGACTCCCCTTCAAAAAAGCCATTTCTCCTGCTGCATGCTGTGGCGTCAGCAATATTTTTTGCCACGGAAGGTTTCTCGGCTATAATCAGTTTTTTCATTGATGTCACCCTCCTGTCTTAAATCATTGATGAAAAATATGCCGCCAAAAGCGGCGGGTCTTTCTGTGCTTCTGTGAGTGAGATTTATTTATAAATACTCGCCTAATTCCCTGACATTGGAGACAGGAATCAGTTCAATCCCGCCCCGAATCCTCTCGGGAATACTCTCCAGGTTGGTGGAGGGAAGGATACATCGGGAAAAGCCCATTTTGATCCCTTCGCGGATCCTCTGTTCCACATGGCTCACGCCCCGGATCTCTCCGGTAAGGCCTACTTCCCCGAAAATAAAGGTTCCCTCAGCCACCGGTCTGTTGCGGTAGCTGCTGATCACAGCACAGACAATCCCCAGATCTATGGCAGGCTCAGAAACCTTGACTCCGCCTGCCAGATTTACATAGGCGTCACAGCCCCCGAGCTGCATTCCTGCCCTTTTTTCCAGGACGGCCAGCAGCAGGTTGACCCGGTTAAAATCAATGCCCACCGTGGTCCTTCTGGGGATATTAAAGCTGGTGGGAGAAACCAGTGCCTGAATCTCAATCATCAGCGGCCTGGTCCCTTCCATGGAGCAGACCACAGCGGAACCCGCGGCATCGATGGGTCTGCCGTCCAGCATGATCGCCGAGGGATTCGTCACTTCCACCAGTCCCTCCTCTTTCATCTCAAAGACGCCAATCTCATTGGTGGAACCAAAACGGTTCTTCACTCCCCGAAGGACACGATAAACTGCACTGCGCTCCCCCTCAAAATAGAGAACGGTATCCACCATATGTTCCAGAGTTCTGGGACCTGCCACCACGCCCTCCTTGGTCACATGGCCCACCAGAAAGACGGCAATACCCTCCTGTTTGGCCAGCTGCATCATGACATTGGTCACTTCCCTGACCTGGCTGACGCTGCCGGCGGCGGAACCAATCTCCTCACTGTACATGGTCTGGACAGAATCCACTACCACTGCATCGGGTTTTTGGGCCCGGACCGCATCGGCAGCAGCATAGATATCCGTCTCGCTTAAAAGGTAGACTTCTCCCTGAAAACCGCCCAGCCGATCCGCCCGCATCTTGATCTGCTTGAGGGATTCCTCCCCGGAGATATAGATTACTTTCCTTCCTTCATTGGCCAGATGGCGGCAGACCTGGAGAAGCAGAGTGGATTTGCCGATCCCCGGATCTCCTCCCACCAGGGTCAGGGAGCCTTTTACAATCCCGCCCCCCAGCACCCGGTCCAATTCCGGAATTCCTGCACTGATTCTGTCCTCCGCCTCCATGGACACAGAGAATAATCCGGTCACTCTGGACCGGGGCCTGCCGCTCTGGTCCCTGGAATAGCGGGCGGATCCGCCCCCGGAACCGGCAGAAACCTTTTCCTCCACCAGGGTGTTCCATCGGCGGCAGCCCGGGCACTGGCCGGACCATTTGGACGTCTCATAGCCGCATTCTTTGCAGAAAAATATTGTCTTTGTCTTTCCTTTTGCCATACTAAAACCTTTCTGTATGCGTCAACCGACAAAAAGACCCGAAAGAGAACTCCTTCGGGTCTGTATACTTTACAACCTTGACTGTTATAATCTGACTACCTTCACCCTGGCAGTCTCTCCGGGGTTGAGCTCGATACCGAAACTGATCTTTCCTCCCAGATTCGACTTGATCCTGCCAATATTGGTATCGTCAATCAGCACCTTGTACTCTTTCTGAGGTTCCACTTCCAGGGTAATCTGAAGATCGTCAACAGACTCTACTTCAAAGGTAATCTGATGATCTGTATTCCTGTAATTATGGACAGCGGAACCGGGAACAGACTCGTAGGCAACGACGCCATTCTTCTCCAGTCGGGTAATCTCCTTGAAGGTCTTCACTTTATAGGTATCTCCTTCAAAAGGGAAGTCTGCCAGCTTGGTCTTCCGATCAAGACTGTAGTCGCCAAAGTCAAGGGTTCCATTCTGCTGTGCCACAATTAGTTCCTTTACGTTAGCCATGTTGTTTCCTCCCACAATTAACTATTATCCTAGTTACTCTGATTATACAAGATGCCATCTTTCATTACAAGTTTAACTTTTTTCCGCCCTCGAAAATTTCCCTGCAGGTACTGATCTGAGAGATAATCTTCCACCTCGTTCTGGATTGTTCTTCGCAGGGGTCTCGCACCAAACTGAGGATTATAGCCTTTCTCGAGAATATAATCCACTACCTCTTCCGTATAATCAAGATCAAATCCGGGCTGCTGCTTCACTCTTTGGGCCAGTTCATCCAGCAGCAGCTTTACAATCTTCCTCTGCTCCGGCTTTTCCAGGGTATGGAAGACCTGGATGCCATCAATCCGGTTGAGGAATTCAGGCCGGAAGATCTTCTTCACTTCCTCCATCACCTGACTGCTCATGCGTTCATGGTCCCGGACCGCATCTTTGCGGGAACTGAATCCCAGATTTTTGGGGGCCATAATCCTCTGGGCACCAGCGTTGGAGGTCATAATGATTACCGTGTTTTTGAAATCAATCTTCCGGCCGCTGGAATCTGTGATCCGGCCGTCATCAAGAACCTGCAGCAAAATGTTAAACACATCACTGTGGGCCTTTTCAATCTCATCAAAAAGCAGCACAGAATAGGGGTGACGCCGGACTTGTTCGCTCAGCTGGCCTCCCTCCTCATAGCCTACATAGCCTGGCGGCGAACCAATGAGTCTTGATACACTGTGTTTTTCCATATACTCAGACATATCAATGCGAATCATGGCGTTTTCATCGCCGAACAGAGCCTCAGCCAGAGTCTTGGAGAGCTCGGTCTTGCCCACGCCGGTGGGCCCCAGGAAAAGGAAAGATCCAATGGGCCGTCTGGGATCCTTGAGACCCACACGACCTCTTTTGATGGCTTTCGCCACCAATTCCACCGCATCATCCTGGCCAATCACTCTCTTTTTCAGGGTCTCCTCCAGCTTGAGAAGCCGGCCGGACTCCGACTGGGTAAGACTGGTGACAGGGACACCGGACCAGGAGGAGACTACAGCGGCCACATCCTGAGCGGTAACCCAGCAGCGGTTCTTCTCTTTCCTGGTCTCCCACTCTTCCTGGAGACGGGAGAGTTCACCCTCCACAGTCTTCTGTTTGGTATTATTAAGGCGGGCACGGCGAAGATTGCCCTCAATCAGGGCTTCCTCCTTCCTTCTGCCCAGCTTCTCATACTGGTCTGTCAGATCCCGGAGTTCCTGGGGCATGGTGAAAAGGCCTACCCTTTTTCTGGCTGCCGCCTCATCCATGACATCGATGGCCTTATCAGGCAGAAAACGGTCACTGATGTAACGTTTGGACAGGTTTACTGCCGCCTCAAGA
>JBGUIF010000028.1:0-2298 GCA_045112755.1 Anaerobutyricum sp. | reverse complement strand
GGCAAGGCGGACCTTTATCAGCTGGGTGAAGACCTTTCTCTTAAACACCTTTGAGATCGTGATGATCGCCCTTGTCATGGTGATCTGCTTTAAGCTGACGGAGAGCGGTGTCAACATCTTCGAGAAGGGAAGTGTCGCAGTAGAAGCAGTGAACGGGTTCTGGGATGCCCTGAACGGACTCTTTACCATGGTAGTCATGACGGCCTCGGTAAGAGGAGTCAATTCCTTTATGAGTAAGACATTTGGATTATAACAGGTGGTTTTCGTGCAAGGAGAAAAACAAAGACCGGGAGGGGAAGCTCCTTCCGGGATGAGAAAAGGAGGTTTGGATCGTGAAGATCGATATTAATAAAGACTTTGAAGAGGCTTTTCCGAACGAAGTTTTTTCGGGATTTACCCTCGGGCAGTGCACGGCAGCAGCAGCAGGAATGGTACTCTCCTTCGGCGCTGCTTTTTTGCTATGGAGACTTTTGGGCATTCCGATCGTGGAATGCACTTATATCGCCATCCCCCTGATGGTACCGGTGTGTGCCATTGGTTTTTTTAAGTACCAGGGACAGAGCCTTGTAGGGATCATAAGGGAGTTCTTTTATTCCAGACATACGGAAAAACTGGCTTACAGTGCCGGGGAATACCAGAGAAGGTGCAGGAGGATCTTCTCTTCCGGCAGGAGCCCGGAAATAAAGCCGGGGAAAGACAGGAAAAAGCAGAGAGAAAAAAAGCAGAAAAGGAGGAACAAACATATGAACAAAGGTAAGAAGGAGGGAGCAGCGTATGGCAGTCATTAATGCAGGCTACCGCTTCCGGGCAAGGAAGAAGAAGAGCCTTCCGATCGTGAAGGTCCCAAGAAACGTCCGGGAGGCGTTTGACATCGATATCATGTATAAGAACGGCATTGCAAAGCTGGAGCCGGGCAAGAAGAACTGTCTCTATGACAGATGTTATGTCTTTGAGGAGGTCAACTATATCAATAAGGATGATGCGGAAAAGGAATCCTTCCTAAACCAGTTCATGGCCTGGCTCAAGACCATGAACGTGGATTTCAAGATCACGGTGGCCAATGAATACCAGTCTATCGAGGAATTCCTTGACAGCGTGCAGTGCATGACCAACCGGTCCCTGTACCCGGATATCGGGGAGGGGATCGACCGGTGGACCAGGGAGAAGCTGGAGGATTCCAATCCCAATGTCACGACACTGCGGTACCTGACCATCTCCTGCCGGGCAGCCTCCCTGCAGGATGCAAAGGTGGTGTTCAATTCTTTAGATACCACCATCCAGGCCATGTTTTCTTCCTGGCAGGCGAAGATCCTCCCGCTGGATGTGAAGGCAAGGCTTGCCTGCATCCATTCCCTCCTCTGCCCGGGCAAAAAGAGGGATGAGGAGTTCATCAGCTATGGGCCGGGCCACGACTGGAAGAATGACATCTTTCCTCGGTCTATCCGTACCTTCAGTAATTACATGGTTGCCGATGATGTCCATATGACCGTCCTCTTCGGCTGGAAATACCGGGGTTCCATCGACCCGGATTCCTTCATCCGGAGCTTTTCCAACATGGAGTTTCCTTCCTATATCACCATGGACTTTGCCCCGGTGCCGCCGGATGAGATCAGCGATTTCCTGACAGCCGCCGGCATCAATGTCGAAAAGTCCATCAGCGATGAGGAGGAATACCGGAGAAGAAAGAATATCATCGGGACCGGCCCTTCCTACGGCCGGCAGAGAAAGAAGGATGAAGTGGAAAGCCTACAGGACCAGATCGCGGAAAATGATGAGACCGGGTTCTTCATGAACCTGCTCATGGTGGTCACGGCTCCGGATGAGGACACCCTGGCCCAGAGGGTCAGCAAGTACCAGGCCATCGGGAGAAAAGAAGGGGTTGTCATGGAGACGGCCAACTGGCAGCAGTTAAAGGCACTCAATACAGCCCTTCCGATCGGAGGAAGGCAGGTGGACTTTATGCGTTTCTTCCTCTCCTCTTCCGTGGCGGCCTTCCAGCCCTTCTATGCCCAGGATATCATTGAGACCGGCGGCTATGTCTACGGGCTGAACCGGGCCACCAAGCGCCTGATCCTGGGCAATCGGAAGCTTTTGATGAACCCCCACGGGATCATCATCGGCCACACTGGGTCAGGCAAATCATTCTATATCAAGATCACGGAGATCCTGCAGACTCTGGTCGGGACCAGCGACGATATCCTGATCCTTGACCCGCAGAACGGTGTGAAACGTTGGCGGCTGAAAAGGTCGTCCACTTACGCAGTAGCCTGAAATAGGAACTGTGTAAGTAGAACTGAA
>JBGUIF010000027.1:0-10630 GCA_045112755.1 Anaerobutyricum sp. | reverse complement strand
CGCTCCAGGAACAGATACGCCAAAGAAATCCGCTAACGGATCATCCTCCTCTTCCAAACCAAGTCCATCCCAGTCGTCTTCACCTTCTTCCGGCAGCAGACCCCGGAGAAGAAGATCTGAGAAGAATAACAACAGCAGGTAACATAAATAATAAAAAGGCAGAGAATTTTCAGCTTCCCTGCCTTTTCATTATTTACATCCATACTTACCGTTTCTCTCAGATTCCCTTCCTGCAGGCTTTTCCTGCTGTCGAAGCAGAAGCTTATCCCTGCGGACTGTTTCAGCTTATTTGGACGGGACGAGCTTCTCAGTTCCTCCCATATAGGGACGGAGTACTTCCGGGATATTCACGGAACCATCCTCATTCAGGTTATTCTCCAGGAAGGCGATGAGCATTCTCGGTGGTGCTACAACTGTATTATTGAGGGTATGGGCGAAATATTTTCCCTTTTCCCCGACTACCCGGATCTTCAGGCGGCGTGCCTGGGCATCGCCCAGATTGGAGCAGCTTCCTACTTCAAAATACTTCTGCTGCCTTGGAGACCAGGCCTCCACGTCCACAGACTTGACCTTGAGGTCTGCCAGATCACCGGAGCAGCATTCCAAAGTACGGACCGGAATATCCATGGACCGGAAAAGGTCTACCGTATTCTGCCAGAGCTTGTCAAACCACATGGGGCTGTCCTCTGGCTCACAGACCACGATCATCTCCTGTTTTTCAAACTGGTGAATCCTGTATACGCCTCGCTCCTCAATTCCATGTGCCCCCTTCTCCTTACGGAAACAGGGGGAATAGGAGGTCATAGTCCGCGGCAAAGTATCTGCCGGAATCACTGTGTCAATAAACTTACCAATCATAGAATGCTCACTGGTTCCAATCAGATAGAGGTCTTCCCCTTCAATCTTGTACATCATGGCATCCATCTCCGCAAAACTCATTACACCGGTAACGACATTGCTGCGGATCATAAACGGAGGCACACAGTAGGTGAAGCCTCTGTTGATCATGAAATCTCTGGCATAGGCGATCACTGCGGAGTGCAGTCTTGCAATGTCCCCCATGAGATAATAGAAGCCGTTGCCGGCAACCTTGGCAGCACTCTCAAGATCAATGCCATTAAAGGACTTCATGATCTCTGTATGGTAAGGAACTTCAAAATCCGGAACGGCGGGCTCTCCATATCGCTGAACCTCTACATTCTCAGAATCATCTTTACCGATGGGTACGCTGGGATCAATGATATTGGGAATGGTCATCATGATCTTTTTCACCTTTTCAGCCAGCTCCCTCTCCTCTGTTTCAAGCTCAGCCAGCCTCTGGGCATTCTGGTTTACCTGCTGCTTGACCTGTTCAGCTTCTTCCTTCTTTCCCTGCTTCATCAGAGCGCCGATCTGCTTGGCTATCTTCTTCCGGTTTGATCTGAGATTATCTCCTTCCTGCTGTGCTGCTCTTCTTTTGGCATCGAGTTCGATCACCTCATCCACCAGCGGAAGCTTATCATCCTGAAACTTGTTGCGGATGTTCTGTTTTACAATCTCCGGATTCTCTCTGACAAACTTAATATCTAACATAGGGTCCTCCCAGCTTATCAATAAATATGTGTTCTTTCTTCATTCGCCATGTCAGCAAATGGCAATTGCTCTGTATCTGTCATCAATTTTTTCATCCATATCCCGCCGGCTCAACTTCACTGGGCCGCAGGCAGTTCCTCTTTCTTTGGAACCATAATCTGAATTCCATGCGGGATCAGGGATACCTTAGCAGGAAATCCATCTTCGAAATATTCCCCGTCATAATCCAGGGCGATCTCTTTGCCGGACAGGTTCTCTATAGTAATTTCCCTGGCCTGCAGATATTCCACTGCCTGATGGTTCACATGATCGCCGTTCAGTACTGCAATCAGAAGGGGCAGGATCTGGAAAATATCTGTCTTCTTAAAGATGATAACATCCAGGAGCCCGTCTGATACCGAGGCCATCGGTGCTATCTCACGAAATCCTCCCACACTCTGGGAATTAGCCACCATAAAAAGAAGGGTCTCAGCCTCAATCACCCGCTCTTCTGTGGTGAATTTCAAGAGGAAAGAATTACCCAGCTGTTCAGGAATTGCCGTAGCACCCTCCAGATAATAGGCCAGCTTACCCATCGCCGCTTTTTTATCCTTGGTCACTCTGAAGCCAATGTCACTGAAGATGCCGGCTGCCAGGACATTGATAAAAAACTTGCTGTTCACCTTTCCGACATCTACATCCTTCAGCTCATAATCTTTGATCATCTTGCAGAAATCGTCCACATTCTGGGGCAGTTCCAGGAAGGTGGCAAAATCATTGACCGTGCCGGCAGAAATCGCTGCCACTGGAATATGGCTGTCACTGATTACAACGCCATTGATGACCTCGTTCAGTGTTCCGTCGCCTCCGACGGACACCACAAAATCATACTCCCCTTCTTTAAGTTCTGCCGCTCTGTTTTTGGCGTCATCCTGTTTCTCCGTGTAAAACACGTCTATCGTATTACAAATCTGATCCATAACCAGCTTCCCGACGATATCTTTAATCTTGTCGTGGAAATTCTGCCGTCCTGATGACGGATTGATGATAAATAACCCCTTCACTTTTAAATAGCCTCCATTCACAAAGAAACGTGAGAACATCCTCACGTTTCGAATCAATTCATTTTAACATAGGCATATCTAAAATACAAGATGTTACCGGTTGATCCGACAACCCTCCTTGATCACTGCCTCGAGCTCCAGATTTTCATTAAGCATTACAAGATTAGCCTTCTTACCCTCAGCGATGGATCCGCACCAGTCATAGATTCCCAGGCTTTTTGCGGGATTTACCGAGGCACATGCAACTGCTGTCTCCAGTGGTATTCCCATGTCAAGTACCACCCTTCTGACACAGTCCATAAGGTTGGTCACCGATGCGGCGATGCCGCCGGTTGAGGCAAGTCTTGCCACATTGTCACCTTTTTTGACAATTACATCCTGACCACCCAGAGTATAGGTGCCCGGTCCCAGTCCGGCTGCCCTCATGCTGTCACTGATCAGGATAATCCTGTCCTTTCCCAGGAGGCGGAAGGTCGTCCGGACCACAGCAGGATGAATATGAAAACCATCGCCAATCAGTTCAGCATTCACGCCGGGACTGTCAAAAACAGCGCCGGGAAGGCCCGGTTCTCTGTTCAAAAATGGGGTCATGGCATTATAGAGATGGACTACATGGCTGACTCCTTCCCCAAAAGCCCTTATGGAAGTATCATAATCTGCCCCTGTATGAGCCAGGGTCACATATACTTTATCCTTCATCTCCCGGATGAAGTCCCATGCCTCCTCCGATGCCTCAGGTGCCAGTCCCATATATTTTACCAGACCGCGGGAAGCCTCCAGAAATCTGCGGCCGACAGCCGGATCAGGCGTAATGACATACTCTTCTGCCTGAGCACCCTTTTTTTCCACACTGATAAATGGCCCTTCCATATTGATGCCCACCAGATCGGCCCGGCAGGCTCTTTCTTCCTGGTCAGCCTCTTTGTCGAGCCAGTCCCTGTAATCTGCGGCCACAGCGAGAATCTTTTCCAGTTCATCCACCGACAAAGTCATGGTTGCCGGCGCGATGGAGGTAATCCCCCAGGCCGCCTGAACCCTGGCAATCTGATCCAGTGCTTCCCAGGTCCCGTCACAGAAATCCACGCCCATACATCCATGAAAATGAATGTCAATCAGGCCGGGAATCAGGTAGGCTCCTCTCCCATCAATAACAGTGCCGTTTCCAGTCTCGCAGCTGGTCTGTATACCGCTCTCCGACTCCGTTTCCGGGACTTCAGTCTCCCCTGACAATTCAACTTTCTTAATTAACCCGTCTTCCAGACAGACCTGTCCCTTGACAAAAGCCCCGTTCTCCGTGAAGACCCTAACATTCTTGATTGCTACCACCATCTCTGTGCCACCCAGTTTCCATCCAGATAAATCAGATAAGTAATGGCCAGACCAAAAACCACCAGAATCAGAACAAGCAGCCACTTTGGCATTTTATCCATGTCAATCAACCTCTTTCTTTCTTCAACATGTAAGAAACAACCTGTTTCCTGCTGTTTTTTATTCATCTTTCTGTCATCATTCTTCAAACCCTGTTATCCACAGATTTTGCCCAATTATGTTACTTATTATACACGAACTTTTTTACTCTGCAAAGAAAAAAAGACCATGTCCAAAGGACTATGGTCTGATTAAAGAGGGAGGGCTGCCGGAGACTGCTGATGCCTCCGGCAGTGATGAAATTTCATTATCTCATGGATTTACAATGAATCTAATGTGCTAATGGATTTATGATGGTTTAACTACTGTTCTCTGATTAAATACTGTTAAAAGCTATCTATTCTATATTACAGAATCTCGATCAGGTGATTCTCTTCTGCTTCAGGTTTTGCACTCTCCTTCGGGAAGCTTATGCACAGGATGCCATCTTTAAAGCTGGCCTTCATATCTTCCTGTGTGACATGCTCTCCAACATAAAAACTTCTCTGGCTTCTTCCAACAAATCTCTCTCTGCGGACGTACTTATTGTTTTCGTCCTTCTCTTCCTTGCTGCTGTTCTTTTCGGCGGAAACTGTCAGTGTTCCCTTCTTCAGCTCAACTTTAATCTCATCTTTGGAATAGCCCGGCATCTCCATCTCAAGTTCATATCCGTCTCCGACATCCTTGACATCCGTCTTCATCAGATTCTGAACCGGCCTGTTAAAATGTCCTCTTACCGGGAACATCCCATCAAAAAAGTCATCTACAAAATTCTCTCTGAAAATACTTGGCATATACATAAGTCATGTCTCCTTTCAATTCTATATGGCAGCACCGGACTTTGTCGGAACAACTCTCAGGGGCGGTTTCATCTTCAGTCATTTCACCTGCCTTCCATCCTGGATCTAATCCTTCATCCTCTCGGTGTTGTTTTTTATCTATTTCTTTGTTACAGCTGTAATATAACACGTTTATTAGCACTCGTCAAGTCTGAGTGCTAATATTTTTTGTGAACTTTTTGTGAACATCCCCCTTGTTTTTTCTGTATTCCCTTTTTCTCCTCTATTTTATAACAGGATCTTGCAGCCCTCTTATTTTCTCTGGTTTTCTAATTTCCGCAAATATGTTATTATTAAAAACAGAACTATATCATCGGAATAGGAGGCGAAATTATGCCTGATAATATATCGAAAACTGAAATATCTGTTAAAAGAACCCTTCCGACAGCATTCATTATAGTCAGCATATCCAACCATCCGATTCGCCAGATTATGCTGGACGAAGAACTGATGACCGTGGGCAGAGACAGAGATTCTTCCTCGGCTCAGATTCGGCTTGACTCAGATGCTGTATCAGATCTCCACGGCCTGTTCAGAAAAAAGGATAATGGCTATATTTTTGAATCCTTTGTCAGGGATGACCGTATCCTCATCAATGAGAAGGTCCTGGGCTCCGATGATTTTGACGGAGCATACAGAGCAGTGCTGCATTATGGAGATGTCATCCAGATCTGTAATGCACAGGGCCCGGCTGTCACTATTTTCTACGATAACCGCTACGACCCCAGAGATTCCAAAGTGGAGTGGCGCTCTCTCAATCTCTCCAATGCTGACGAGCAGCTTTACATCAGCCGCAGTGAGGAGCTTGATGACGGCAGGGAAGAGGTGTCCTCCATTCTATCGCAGCTGCCACGGCGTTTTGCCATTCTGGAGAAACTGAATAACGACTGGTACGTCGCTGATCACAATACGCAGTTCGGCATCCAGGTTAATCACTGTAAGGTTACCGATAAGAGGAAGCTGTCTCCTATGGATGTCATCCTGATCGGCAACAGCATTTTCTTCTACCAGGATCAGCTTCTTCATTATAATCATGTACAGACTTCCAAAAATAATCTGTCCGTTCATATTCAGGAAAGAAGCGTGCGGAACTTCTTCCGTAAACAGATTTTGCTGGCCAACATAGACATGACGATCCGCCCCGGTGAGATGGTTCTGATTCTGGGCGGTTCCGGAGCCGGAAAGACAACTTTTATCAACGCGGTCATGGGCTATGAAAAAGCGATTGGAACCATCCGTGAAGGGGATATCGATATTTACAAAAATTATAATAAGATGAAATACGACATTGGCTTTGTTCCCCAGCAGGATCTGCTGCGTATGGATGATACCGTGATCAGCACCCTGTCCAATGCCGCGGAAATGAAGATTCCAAAAAATGTATCTGAAGCTGAAAAGAAACAGCGGATACAACATGTATTAGAAACTTTTGGCCTTGAGCGGGAGCGCAGCTCCCTGGTATCCAAACTTTCCGGCGGACAGCGCAAACGTCTGAGCATCGCTGTGGAATATATTGGCGATCCGAAATTATTCTTCCTGGACGAACCAGATTCCGGACTGGATGGAATCATGGCCAGATCACTCATGGAGGATCTCAGGATTATCGCTGATGAGAACCGCATTGTCCTGGTGATCACCCACCAGCCTGACCGGGTTTCCGATCTCTTTGACAAAGTGATTGTTCTTGCTAAAGGAGTAAAAGATAACATTGGCCATCTTGCCTTCTTCGGAATTGTTGAGGAAGCATTAGACTTTTTTGAGACAGACAGTCTGGAAGGAATTGTCCGGCGAATCAATCGCCCGGATGAGGGCGGGGAAGGCCTGGCAGACCATTTCATCGAAAAGTTTTCATTAGTGAAGGAGAATCAGGATGGATAATGCAAGGACCGGCCGTATAGGTCAGACTAAAGTATATATAGGAAAATTTTTCAGGATATTTGTCAACGAAAAAGACTGGAAAGTGATCGCCTTTGCGGCAGTTATTTCATTCGTTCTTTCTGTTGTACTGCGCGGATCGATCTTTGTCCTGAAAGAGGGTACCCGTTCCGGGTTTTTTGCCATCATCTCCTCCTGTGTCTGGATAGGAATCTTTAACTCCATCCAGAATATCTGCCGGGAGAGGGCTATTATTAAGAGAGAACACCGAACAGGCCTCCACATCACATCCTACGTGGCCGCCCATATGATTTTCCAGGCGGGTGTATGTGCAATCCAGGCGTTGATTATGGCCCTGGTCTACAGTTTTATCCTTCCTTTCCCGACGAAGGGACTGATTTTCGGAAACTTTCTTGTGGACTTTTTTATCACCTTTTTCCTGGTAATTTATTCTTCAGATGTGCTGGGCCTGGCCATTTCTTCCCTGGTGAAGAATACCACTGCCGCCATGACGGTTATGCCCTTTGTCCTGATCGTCCAGCTCATTTTTTCCGGTACGGTTTTCCCCTTGACAGGAGCTGCCAGTACTTTGTCAGACCTCACCATCGCCAAATGGGGTCAGCGGGTTCTCTGTGTGGAGGCAAATCTCAATAATATTCCTTCCCAGATGGCCCGGGACGAGATGAAAATTATTCAGAACGTACAGGCCTTCAATGATATTAAGGCGAGCCTGCAGCCAGCGGATGCAGAAGCTTTCGAAAATGCTGTCAGCAAGGAGATCAACGAAACAATCAGCCGCTATACTTACCGGCCAATCTATGATTACAAACGGTCAAATGTGACAAAGCGGTGGATGTACCTTGTGATATTTACCTTGGTCTACGCGTTAATCTGCGTGATCAGTCTGGAATTCATAGACAGAGACCAGCGTTAAAGTAATTCTTTACTGATAAAAGAACATAAGATAAAAATATAAAACATAAAAAAGACAGGGAGATTTAAAACGATCTCTCTGTCTTTTTCTCTTGTGTATAAAACATTCAAAAAACCGTGCGACTGGCTTTGTATGCCTACCAACAGACGGTACCTCTGCAGTTAGCTCGAACCAGGCACCCTCGCGGCACACAAGAGGGTCTCCTTAGTGCTGCTTCGTTCCCGACCTGACACGGTTCAGAGGTTCCTGTTGCGCGAGACCCAATTGTCAACACCACTTTCAGAGGGCAGCTCCATCAATAGGTCATCCGGGGCCAGTCATCACTCCTGCTATAGCGGATTGCAGGTACAGGACGCCGCTAACTCCCCAGCTGCACGGTAATACATATACTATCTCAGTTTAAAGCTTTTGTCAAATCAATTTTTTTCTTCTAGTTTCAGCATCCGTTTCTTTTCTTTTTGGCTCTCCCGAAGTTTCCGGAAAAAATCAGAAAGCATTTGCGAGCATTCCTCCTCCAGGACACCTCTGTGCAAGTCTGTCTGGTGGTTGAATTCCTTCATCTGAAGCAAGTTCAGAATGGAGCCTGCACATCCGGCTTTCCTGTTCATACTTCCAATCACAACCCTGTCGACTCTGGCCTGAACGATGGCTCCGGCACACATTTGACAGGGTTCAAGGGTAATGTACATGGTGCATCCCTCCAGCCGCCAGTCTCCGATGATCCTGCAGGCCTTCTTCATGGCCTGAAGTTCCGCATGGGCCAGAACCGTCTTGTCCTTATTGCGCCGGTTATAGCCGCGGGCAATGATTCTGCCTTCATGGACGATCACACATCCGATGGGGACATCCCCGATTGCCTCTGCCTTTTTCGCCTGGCGAATGGCTTCCTTCATGAATTTTTCATCTTCACTGTATCTCTTCATCTTTACCGCTTCCCCCATCGACCCAGGAGTCTTTCATCTTTTCCTGTCATTGCTGCCCCCTGCCTGCTGTCAGAATCATCTCAGATCTTTGGCTGACCTTTAGTCTCTTCCTGCAGCAGATCCGACAACTTGGCGAACTGGTCTAAAGTAAGCTTCTCCCCCCGGACTGTTGCAGGAAGGCCCATGCTTTCTAAAGCGGCCGCCACCTGCTCCTTGGAAACCTGAAGTTCAGAGGAATTATAGAGGCTGTTCTGCAATGTTTTTCTTCTCTGATTAAAAGAGGCGCGGATCAGCCGGAACATATATGCCGGGTCTCTGACTTCCACCGGAGGCTTTTCATGCCTGGTCAGACGGATCACAGCTGACCCCACAGCCGGGCGGGGAATAAAGCAGTTGGGTGGAACATTCGCCACGATATAGGGACTGGCATAGTACTGGACAGCCAGGGACAGGGCTCCGTAATCTTTTGTTCCCGGCCCCACCTGCATCCGGTCCGCCACTTCTTTCTGGACCATGACTGTGACAGATTCCAGGGGAACCTTTTTTTCGAACAGAGCCATAATTATCGGTGTTGTAATATAATAAGGCAGATTAGCCACCACCTTAATCGGTTTCCCTGCATTTTTCTGTGCTGCGAGATCTACGATATCCACCTTCATGATATCCTCATTCAGAATCGTGACATTTTCATATTCCTTCAAGGTGTCTTCAAGAATGGGGATGAGCTTGCTGTCTATCTCCACGGCACACACTTCCCGCGCCTTTTCTGCCAGACACTGGGTCATAGTTCCGATTCCGGGGCCAATCTCAAGAACAAAGTCATCGGGTCCGATTTCAGCGGCATCGATAATCTTATCAAGGACCCGGGGGTCAATCAGAAAGTTTTGTCCATATTTTTTCTGAAAATGAAATCCATATTTCTGCAGGACTGCTATCGTCTCCTGGGGGGTTCCAAGTCTTCCCATTTCCTTACTCTCCTTATCCTCTCATACTTACGAAAGATTTCGGTCAGTCTGCCGTCTCATCAGTCCGGTCAATCCTTGATCCGGTATACTTCCATGGCGTTTTCGTAGGTCGTCTCCTCCACTTCTTCCACAGAAACCCCTTTCAGTCTGGCAATTTCCTCTGCCACCAAAGGCAGATAGGCGGAAGAATTTCTCTTTCCCCGGTAAGGGGTTGGCGCCAGATAGGGACAGTCTGTCTCAAGCACCAGATGTGAGAGCGGAATTTCTGTAACGACTGCTTTCAGCACCCTGGAATTTTTGAAGGTTACGACTCCTCCGATTCCCAGATAATAACCCAGCTTCACGTATTCTCTGGCCATCTCCACTGACCCGGAAAAACAGTGAATAATCCCTCCCGTAGTCCCGGCGTGCTCCTTCTTCATCATGTCAAAGGTATCCTGGGCTGCATCCCGGCTGTGGATCACCACCGGAAGGCCTTCTTCTATGGCAAGACGAAGTTGTCTTTTAAACATCTCCTTCTGGAAATCCCTCGGCTCGACATCCCAGTGATAATCCAGACCGATCTCCCCGACAGCCACGATTTTAGGCAGGCTGCAGTATGTCCTGATCTTTTCAAACCTCTCTTCCGTCATCTCTCCTACATGGTCCGGATGAAGCCCCACTGCTCCGTAGATAAATGGATACTTCTCTACGAGAGCCAGTGTGTTCTGCAGATCCTGCCAGCTGGCAGAGATATTGACAATCCGGTCCACACCGGCCTTTTTCAGAGACGAGAGCTGCTCCTCTCTGTCCTGATCGTATTTTTTATCATTATAATGCGTATGTGTATCAAAGATCATGGTCTGTCTTCTCCCATCCGTCTCCGGCCATGCCGGGATCATGTTTCATGAATCGCCTTGGGGGTAAAAGGGCTGTCGTATTAAAGCGAATCAGGAACTTGAGTATAAGACAAGGGTCCCCATATCCATCGTGTTTGTCATTTGGTGGTGTCTGTGCGTTCTGGGACGGACTGATCTCAGTCCGTCATCAGACGAACAGATGCCAACAACTGACACAACACAGGACATGGGGA
>JBGUIF010000026.1:0-22959 GCA_045112755.1 Anaerobutyricum sp. | reverse complement strand
GGTCTGGTGGATGTGGATTTGAGTCTGCGCTTATTACGCTGCTGGATTCGCATCCGTCGTTTTCTCTCCGCCAGAACATGACGAATGATCTGCATGATGAGGAAGATCAGTATGACAGCTATGACGATTCTGATCATATATTTCATGACTTTATGCGGGGTGAGCTGTTTTTTGTTCACCTCGGCAACGGTCATATCGTCATCAATACTTTTGCCGCCAGAGTAGGCTTTGGCGGCATCAGTTTCTGTGTCGTAGGTAACGGGTGTAGACCCAATCAGTGTGTCTCCGACCATGATATCCAGTTTTCCAAGACGCCCCTGCTTCTTATCTTCATCAAGGATGAATTTAAAAGAGAGGGCAGAAGTATCAAAATCTTTTTTCACTAATATTGAATAGTCGTTATCGACCTTACAATTGAGGAACTTCACTTTATCATAGGTGGCCTCGTCAAGCTGACCACTGTTTTTTATTGTCTTTTCCAGATCGAACTCTTTAAGCGGAGTAATCTGCTTCACTTTTTTAAAGGCCCATTTATAAAGATTTCTGGTATCCTTATAACTGTTGTCTGCACCGTAGTCTTTAAGAATGACACAAATCAGTTCAATACCATCTTTTTTGGCATAGGAAACCAGGGTGTTCAGAGCCGCCTGGGTAAAACCTGTCTTGGCCCCTTTTACATATTTATAATAATACTCCGAGTTCTCATGCATAATCTTGGCATGATTTGTAAGTTCCAGGGTATGTGTGAGGGTGTCACTGGCTGGAATCGTGTAGGTGAGGGTACCGGCAATCTTGCGGAATTCTTCATACTGCATGGCCTGTTGAAGAATGAGCGCCATATCATGCCCTGTAGTGTAATGTTTTTCATCGGGAAGGCCGTGAGGATTTTTAAATTGAGTGTTGGTACAGCCAAGCTCCTTGGCACGCTGGGTCATAAGCCGGCCAAAGGCTTTGTCAGAGCCGGCAATGGTCTCGGCAATGGCGGCGCCCGCCTCATTGGCTGATACCAGCATGAGGGCATAGAGAGTATCCTCCACAGTGAGGACAGCTCCCGCATTAATTCCTGCTGAACTGCTGCCGGCCTCAATACCTTCGACAGCTGCTTTGGAGAAGGTGATCTTGTCATCCATTTTGAGATATTCGATGGCCAGGAGGGCAGTCATGACCTTCGTGATACTGGCAGGATAACGTCTGGTGTAGCCTTCGTAAGAGTACAGGATGGCTCCGGTCCTGGCATCCATGAGAAAAGCTGAGTCTGCAGCGATGGTTGGCGCATCTTCAAAACCGTCCACATTATAATGTGCGGAATGTTCTCCGATGGGATTGTCTGCAGTCGCCTTACTCAGATCCCTGGCAGTCTCGGATGATTCTTCCTTTTTGCTGGAGTCGGTCTTCTTGTCCTTTTTATCTGAAGTCGACGGGGAGTCTTCCTTGGCATCTGTGGCAGCAGGTTCGCTTTCTGCTTTTATGCTGGAAGAAGTCTGGTTTTCAACAGCCGTCTGTGCGTAAACAGGGATGGATAAAGGGCCAAAAATCGACGACGCAGCAAGACTGGCGGCAAAGACCAGCGAAAAACAGGATGTCAGAAAACGGTTCATCATTTTAGTTCACTCCTTCACGTATACTGTAAAAAGGCTTTGACATAGCCAAAATCTATGAAAATCATGTAAAAACACTGTTTATATCGTGACAGCACGAAGTGCATATCAAAACTTATTTTATACTATAGATCTGCTCTGTGCAAGAAGAAAGTGGGGATTTCCCCCTTTATTCGTTACCACACTGTGATAATATGATATAATTTCAATGTATCCTTTTAGCTGTCGAAGGGACATTTTATGGGGAGGTGCGTCATGAAAAAGGCTGTGATATTTGATATGGATGGAGTCTTGTCTGACTCTGAATATATTTATGTAGAGAAGATTCTTGAAATGCTGGAAGAGGAAGGTATCCGTATAGAGGCAGTTGAGATCAGCGACCTCTTTGGACAAAGTATGATTCATCTGTGTACGGAATTAAAACGAAGATACGGGCTTAATAGGGAAGCATCTGTATATCGGGACAGGGTGCATGAACTGCGGGACAGACATATAGAGGAGAAGGGGCTTTATCCTATGGAGGGGGCAGTGGAGCTGGTGAGAAGTCTGCATAAAAGAGGAATTCCCATTGCGGTAGCTTCCAGTGCTCCTTTAAAAACCATTCGGGGAAATATGGATCATTTTGGGATAGGGGATTGTATTGACGGGATGGTCAGTGGTCTGGAGTGCAGCCAAGGTAAGCCGGACCCGGAAATATATCTGAAGGCAGCGGCCCTGCTGCATACAGCCCCCTCAGACTGCCTGGTTATTGAGGATTCCTCCAATGGCGTAGCGGCTGCGAAGAATGCGGGGATGACCTGTTATGCCTTTGTTCCTCCGAAAGCAGTGCCCCAGGACATCAGCAGGGCGGATACAGTACTGACAACTTTTACTGATCTGGATCCGGACCGCCTTCTCGGAACAGAAGCCTGAGAAGGCGAAAAAGGATCGGAACATATTTAGGCCTGCTTTTAGCTACAGATTCAGCAGGTCTTTTTTCTTTTTCTGGAATTCCTCTTCTGTGATGATGTCGAGATCCAGTAATTCCTTCAGTTTTTTGACTTCCTCATAAGGGTCGGATGGGGCTCCCGCTGAGCCGGTCTGATCTGCAGTCCGGCCTGCCGTATTGACTTTGGAAGCTTTGGCCCGCTCTCTTTCCAGTTCTTTAAGGGCCCGGCGGATCTTCTTGCCGGCGGACCTTGGGAAGGGAATCGATACTTCTTTTCCTTCAAAAATCATGGTTAATAT
This sequence comes from Anaerobutyricum sp., assembly GCA_045112755.1. Taxonomy (GTDB): domain Bacteria; phylum Bacillota; class Clostridia; order Lachnospirales; family Lachnospiraceae; genus Anaerobutyricum. The sequence goes on along the minus strand of JBGUIF010000026.1, from coordinate 20,134 downwards.
GCCATAGGCTCCAAATAAAGGCTCACTGGTAATCTCCAGTTTCTCTATCTGATCATAAGGGAAAGATCGGCTTCCAACCGTAAAGGTTTCTTCGTCAAAGATCAGGTTTTCCATATTAAAGCGGCCTTCAATCTCATAATACATCGCTGTTTTCACCTCTGTGTTTTTCTTTGCTTATCCTATTCTCACAGTATCACGCAAGGGAGCGGACTTCAATCTTTTTTTTGTTTTTTATTTTTACCAGGAACAAGTGCCGGCAGAAAGTGCCATCAGCTGGGGATAAGTTTACAGCAAAAAATAAATGAACTATAATAATAGATATTTTGACATGCGGCTGAGATTTTAATAGAGTGATAGTCCAGTGGTAAGAAGCGGCCAAAGATTCGCGATGGATCGGATTTATGGAAGGAGAGTGCTATGTGTTATAAATTTGTGAGTCCGGGGAAATATATCCAGGGGCAGGGGATTCTTGACCAGTTGGCAGAATATTCCCGGGGGATGGGAGACAGACCATTTATCATAATCAGCAAGGGTGGTAAAAACAGATTTGAGGAAAAAATCCGGCTTAGCTATAAGAATCTGGATCCGTCAGCAGAATATTTGCTTAACGTATTTGGAGGAGAGTGTACGCAAAATGAAATATTGCGACTGAGCGTGCCGGCAAAGGAGTCCAGGTGCGATCATGTGATTGGAATAGGCGGAGGAAAGGTAATGGATACGGCCAAGCTGGTCGCGAGGGAACTTTCCCTCCCTGTGATGATTTGTCCAACCATCGCAGCGACGGATGCACCTACAGCTGGCCGGGCAGTGCTTTATTCAGAGGAAGGGGTTTCGCTGAAAACCCTGCAGCTGCCCAAAAGTCCGGACATCGTTCTGGTGGATTCCCAGGTGATTGCCCAGGCACCGGTGCGGCTGCTGGTTTCCGGTATGGGAGACGCACTGGCCACCTATTTTGAAACCAGGGCCTGCATAGAGACTTCATCCAGAAATCCTGCAGGAGGATATACCACTGTGGCAGCGGCTTCTCTGGCTGAAAGTTGTTTTAATACCCTGTTGGAATATGGCCTTCAGGCCAGGAAGGATGCTGAGAAGGGAAAATGTTCTCTGGCAGTGGATCGGATTGTGGAAGTAAATACCTTATTATCCGGACTGGGTTTTGAGAGCGGCGGGCTGGCCAGTGCCCATGCAATCAACAAAGGGTTGACCCACATTAAAGAGTGCGATGCATTTTACCATGGGGAGAAGGTGGCTTTTGGAACCCTATGTCAGTTGATTATCGAAGATCAGGATCCGGCTGTAATCATGAAAGTATTTGATTTCTGCAGGAGTGTAGGACTGCCGACTTGCCTGGAAGACATTGGCTTAAGAAGAGATCAGGAGGAAAAGCTCAGGAAAGCAGCTGAGGTGGCGGCAGATCCTGCAGGCCATACGAAAAACGAACCTGTAAAGGTAACCGCCGAGCTGGTTTATGATGCAATGATGAAGGTGGATGCTTTAGGAAAGACCGCTGTAGATTAAGTCTTACATGGGGTCATTGCAGACAATAATGAGCTGAAATTGATCTTTTTCAGAGGAAGATGTGAGGTCTCCCCGGTATCGTCTCAGGATTCGGTTCAGTTGATGCCGATCTTTTTTGTACATGCCGGGGAGTCCTTTCCAGGTTTTCCGGCAGGACAAGCCCTTCTTCACTGCTTTTAAAGACAGGATGAGACGGTTTTCTCCCTGGGCGACCCGGAAGGAGCAGGATGGGAGGGTCTCGGTCTCTATATCTGAGCACTCTGAGAGAGAGGAACCTTTTCCCTCAGCGGCTTTGTATGCATCCTTGTAAGCGGATCCGCAGAACATTTCCTCCGTCAGCAGCCGATAGCCATAATCAAGAAGAAGATTCATAAGAGAAAGAAGGTCTTCCTTGTTTTGATTCAGGTCATAAATCTGGCCTTGGAAGAAGAAATCGGCTTTAAGGGTCGCTTTTTTATATTTGTCTTCATTGAGCAGCAGAAGGGTATTGATTTCATAATCTTCACAGTATTTGGCTTCATTCAGCTGTTCGTACTGTTTTCTGAGTTCATGAAGATAATCATGGGCAGCCATAAGTCTGGCATCCCTTTCGTGAGTGATACCAGGGCCTTCAACCAGAGCTTCCCTCCTGGGATCGGCGTCCGGCTTTTCTTCATCAGACCGGTCCGGACCGGTCTCTGAGACAACAGGATCTTCCGGTTTTTTCGATGCCTCATCCACCAGACGTTCCATGAGCCTTTCTATGGTCCGCTGCATGTCCAGGTTCACTGCCCGGATCTGACCAGTCTGATCCACAACCTGTATATAGTGTCTCTCGAGACTTCTGCTCTCCGCCTCCATGCGCTCCCTTTTCCTGCGCAGGATAGAATGATATTCCCCGAGGTAGAGGACAATAAGGAAGGTGGCTAAAGCCGTAAATGGTATGATAATCAGGAGAAGTTCATAAAAATCTCCTTTGATCGAGTAATAGAAGTTCTGACTGAAAAGACTCAGAAGGAAGTAGAGAATAATCACCGTTGTCCAAAGCTTTGGATGCCGTAGGTCGCTTCCTCGGTAATGAATGAGATATGGTTTGGCATAATGCATGATAATTGCAATTATAATCGCACTGATTATTGTCAGGAGAAAATAACCCTTCTGATAATATACATCGGTTTTCCTTCCATGAAAAAGAACAATGTCCGCGATGGGATAAATGTAATATCGGATTAAAATAAAAAGCTCCATGGCAGCTTCTAAAAGAAAAAGCTTCACCAGATCACCGAGGAAAAAGAATCGAAAATAGACATACATCATGATGAACTGCCCGATATATATTGCGCTGCAAGCAACGGGAAACCAGGTTTCTCCACTGTGATAAGCTGAAAGATATTCAATCAGTGTATGACCCGCCAGGTGTCTTACAGCAGCCATAAGCATGCCGAAAAGCCAGGTTGTTTTTCGGGAATAACGGATACCGCAGCTCAGCTCCAGAGCATAAAAAATAAAAGGGCAGAAGGCAACATTTAAGATCAGTAAAAAATTTCTGTATAATTCATCTGTCAAAAAAGTAAGGATATTCATAGGCAGGTCTCTCTGAAATAGATTAGTCGTTATGATGCCTGTCTTTTCCTGTTATGGCATCGGCATATCTTATTAAGTATCATGCGAAATCCGGCTCATTGTCCAACAAGGTACAAGTGAAAATCATCATAAGATCCTTATTGTCTATAGACCAATTCAGGGATCCGTGATAGCGGGCAACGGTATCGCTTATGATTCTGGTTCCGTAACCATGGAATCCAGGCTCTTCTTTGTTGGAACTCCACCTGCCGACGGTACCTTTTCTCCTTTTTGCTGCGTCTTCTTTCTGCAGCTTACTGATGGTATCCGGACTCAGTCTGTTCTTCACCAGAATATGATAACGAGTTTCCTCCTGTCTGATGTTCAGAACAATCTTGCGCTCATCCTCTGGCAGCTTCATGGAAGCTTCTGCTGCGTTGTCCAAAAGATTATGAAGAAGTCCTACAATATCCATATCTTTGATGTGAATCCTGAAACCGCAGTCGACGGAAATCTCTGAGGAAATCTTATTTTTGTCCCACTCTTCTTTTTTAATTTCACAGACCGCATTGATTACCGGATCATCACAGTAATGGATTCTCCCGGCTTCTTCATACATGGCGTGCATGGCATCCACACTCTTGCGCAGGTCCTGAAACTCCGAAAACTGGCTGTACTCCTGGTCTGTCTTCATAAAATGCTCTACGATCCGGATATGTTTAGCCAGATCGTGCCTGTATTTTCGGATGTCATCCACGTAGTCACGTATACGGGAATAGAAAATCCGGCTTTCTAATAGCTGCTGTTCCATATGCTGATTTTCCTGGATCATTCGTCTGCTGATTTTTAAATAAACATATACAAATAGTACCGTGACTGCAATCAGCAATATTTCCAATTGATAACGCATTTCTTTGCTCCTATGTATCGATAGATGTAGTCCTGTAATTAATATTTATACCATTACTAAATCAAAGTCAATTGTTTTTGTTTGTTTACCTGATAAAGTGAACAATTCAGGGCGTTTTTGGAAATGATTTACTGAAGAAATTGGGAAATGAAGTCTGAGAGGAGTCGTAAAAAATGCCAGAGTTGATTTTTATCGGCTCTGGCAAATGAGACACTCATTTATGACATGCGATTAAATATACCTGCAAGTATTGCGCCGGAAATATTGTGCCATACAGAAAAGATCGCTCCGGGAACCGTCGCCATGGCCAGATTTGGAAAAGCAGAGCCGGCAAGGCTGGTTGCGAGACCGGAATTCTGCATGCCAATCTCAATAGCGACAGCTTTCTTTCTTGGCAGATCCATCTTAAACAGAACACCGATCAGAAAACCACATAAATATCCAAGCAGGTTGTGCAGGATTACAAGGGCAAAGATGATCAGGCCTGCGGATTGTATCTTCTCACTGTTATGGGATACCACTGCCGCCACAATAAGGCAGATGGCAGTGACCGATACCGCAGGCAGGAGATCGACGATTCTTTGTGTGCAGCTGCCAAACAGTTTATTGATCAGAAGGCCCAGCCCGATGGGGATAATGACCACCTGGATTATGGACAGGAACATGGACTTAACATCCACACTCACGGAAGTCCGCAGATAGAGATAGGTGAGGGCAGGGGTTAAAAGGGGGGCCAGCAGCGTATTAACACTGGTCATGCCCACAGATAATGCCGTATCACCTTTAGAGAGATATGTGATGACATTGCTGGATGTTCCCCCGGGGCAGGTTCCCACAAGAATCACGCCCACAAGCAGCTCATCGCTTAATCCGAAAACCTTGCTGAGGGCGAAAGCCAGAAATGGCATAATGAGAAACTGTGCCGCACATCCGATAATAACATCTTTCGGTTCCCGGAACACGATGGCAAAATCGGAAAGCTTCATGGTCAGGCCCATTCCGAACATGACAATCATGAGAAGATAATTGATCCAGGCCGTCTGCACCCATAGACAGGTTTCCGGCTGGAACAATGCTAATGCGGCGATGACCAGAACAATCCATGCCATGTATTTTCCAATGAAATTACTTAAATTCTTCATTTTCATTTCTCCCTGCAGTTTCAAAGTCAAAAATATTCATCTGGTGGTATTTTTCCGGCAGCTCATTCATAAATTTGAAGCAGTCATATGGATCTGCCATGATGTCTGCTTCCTGGCAGATTCTATGAAATATTTTCCTAAGCTCTTTTGCTTTAGGACTAGGAAGATTGTAAGCGTTTCCATACCGCCTGATGTAGGCTTCCTTCATCCCCGGAAAATGCTGATCCAGTGCCGCGTAATAATATTCCCGGTCGCCCTCCCGCAATGTTAAACCCATACCGAAATCAATGACGCCTTTTACGCCGACTCTGACACATTCATTCAGGATAGAAACGATATTTTCCTCTGTATCATTGATGAAGGGCAGAATGGGGGTCAGCCAGACGATGGTCGGAATTCCTCTTCGCTGCATTTCTTCAAGAACCTCAATCCGGCGCTTTGTGCTGCAGACATTGGGCTCCAGGATTCGGCACAATTTATCATCATAGGTGGTCAGGGTGATCTGAACCACACATTTTGCACTGCGGTTTATCTCGTCCAGAAGATCGATATCCTGAAGGATCCGGTCAGATTTTGTCTGAATAGCAGCACCAAAGCCGTATTTCAGAATAATCTCAAGACATCTTCTTGTCAATCGCAACTCCTCTTCACAGTGCATATAGGGGTCTGACATAGCCCCGGTTCCAATCATACACCTTCGCCTTTTCGATTTGAGCGCCCTCTCCAGCAGTTCCGGCGCATTCTGCTTCACCTCAACATCCTCAAAGGGGTGTGTGAATCGATAACAGCGGCTTCTGCTGTCACAATAAATACATCCGTGAGTGCATCCACGATAAATATTCATTCCGTAATAGCCTCCGCTGTTTGTCAATATTCCCTTCGCGTCAACAAAATGCATCTGGGCGGCACTCCTTTAAAAAAATATCAGTTAAATCTTAGCATTCATTTTATGCGATGTCAATTTGATCAGCCAGGGCTCCATACAGCATAGAAAAACTCCTTTGACAAATGGAGAAGTATTCCGGATTAAGAATCACTGTTTTTTCTGCCTGCAGGTATGATATAATAAAACTGACTTCTTAGGTTGAGCAGGAGAAACGTCTGATTATATAGTTGGAACGAAAAGATATTCATTTGACAGGAGGGTTGAGAATGAAAATTGCTGTTTTGAACGGAAGCCCTAAAGTTGGCAATACGGCTGCAATGGTTGACGCTTTTGCAAAAGGTGCCCGGGAGGCCGGACACGAGGTTGAGATTCTGCATGTCGGCAGAATGAAGATCAATGGCTGTCTCGCCTGCGAATATTGCCACGGCAAAGGGGAAGGAAAATGTGTTCAGAAGGACGACATGGAGAAAGTGATGCCGGCATATAAGGAAGCGGATATGGTCGTGTATGCTTCTCCCATCTACTATTTCGATATGACCGCACAGATATCTGCTGCCATACAGAGAGTTTACGCCATTGGAAAGCCGGCCAAAGCTTCTAAAGCGGCTCTGCTGCTCAGCGCAGCTTCTCCAAATCCCTATGATGGAGCCATTGCCACCTATAAATCAATGCTTGCCTTCATGGGAATTGAGGACGCCGGGATCATCACTGCCTCAGGCGAAGAAAACGGCTCCGACGCAAAACTGGAAGAAATTTACGCTTTTGCAAAAGGCCTGTAGAGTAATCTTATCCTTAAAAGATAAGCAAAAAGAATATTATTAAGTGTGACACTTCTGTGACAGTTGGCATGTCATAATCGTTATAGAGAAAATGAATATTATAAAATAGGAGATTGAGATTATGAAGAAGTTGTTTAAATTATGTATGCCCCTTGTACTGGCTCTCGCATTTGTGATTACTTCTATTCCCGTTTCAGCAGCATCGTTAAAAGAAGATACACTGGTTGACGGTATGTGGTACGGGTCCAAAAAGATCACTGTTTATTCAAAACCTGGTACCAAAGGAACGATTAAGATTGGAAATGATAAGTACAAATTTAAAACAAAACGTGACAAAAAGTCCTCCAGTGATGGAAAGGCCGTTATTAAGCTGAAAAAGGTATACAAACTGAATACTAAGGTCGTATATACCGCTAAATACGGCAATGAAAAGTTCACCTTCAAGGATAAGATGGACAGCTACACAGATGTGAGCGAGGCAAAAGCAAAGGGTAAGAAGATTAAAATAATCACCTATAATGTCCACAAAGGAGATAAGGTTAAGCTTCGGATTGGTGGAAAAACTTATACGAGAAAAATCAAAAATAATCATGATGGCAAACTCTATACCATCACATTTAACACCAAGAAGAACATTCCCGGTAATGCATCTTTCAGAGTGAAATTCATCAATAAGGATGGGAAAACCCTTAGCAACTACAAATATAAATTAACAGACGGAAGATTCGAGAATGCGCTTGATTACAAGAAGCCAGAATAATCCTGTGAAAAAAAATCCTGATCATATTCAGGAAATAAACGTGGCAGCCGCATTAAAGCGGCTGCCCTTTTTTTAGAAAAGAAACCATCGCCATTTATGTATAGTAACAATTTCTGATAGAAACTATTTCAATCACACGAACTTACTTTGCCTGAATCCGGTTAAAATATCTTCGGTAATTTTCTTCATATTCCCGCAGATATTCTTTGCTGTCGGAATGATGCAGATTATAGATATACTGGTGTTCACTGCCCATGATGGAAGTGTCCACACTGCTTAGGATAAAGACGGCCAGGTCAGAACACTGGTCCGAGATTCTTTCCAGGTTGGAGAGAATGTTCTCATACTGGAGCCCACTGTAAACATCACAGAGATTGTGGGTCATACGATGAATATGATGGTTTTTCAGGACTTCAATCAGGGCATCTATGACCTCCTCCATGGGCTCAACTCTGGCGGCCAGTTTTACATCTGTATGCATGAAAGCCTCATAGGTGATGGTGAGCACATCCCTCACTGCATCTGTGGCGACCGTCAGTTCCTTCATGGCCGACTCGGAAAATGAACCAGCGTGATCATCCAGCTTTCTGACATTGCCTGCGATATTAATAGCATGGTCTCCAATTCGCTCAAAACAGGTCAGTACTTTGATGAGATAACTTTGTTTGACAAACTCCCGCTCTTGCGTAATGTGCGGGGAGATGTCAATCAGATAACGGTTGGAAGCGTCGGCCATTCGGTCTAAAAGGTCCTCCCGCTCCTTAATCCGGCTCATTCTCTTATCATCATAATTGCCCATCATATCCACAGCGGAATCATAATTGTGGATAGAGACATCTGCCATATGGCGAATCAGGTGAGAGACCTGGTCCAGGGCCAGGGTCGGATTGGTAATCAGCCTGCTGTCCAGCTCCCGCAGATTGTTCTCAATCTCCGCATCCTCGTCATGCATTTCCCTGTCAGGCACCAGTTTTTCTGCCAGACCGGCCAGGGCCCCGGAGAAGGGAAGAAGGAGAATCGCCGGAACGAGACGGAAGATTCCGTGAAGGTTAGCAACACCGCCCGAATTAAGCGTCATATTCCAGATGGTGTCATTAAGGATTCCCGTCAGCCGCAGGATGGTTACCGCGGTGATAATCAGGAGGGCAGCAATGACATTATAGATTACATGGACCAGGGCGGTCCGGATCTGTTCTGGTTTGGCACCGATTCTGCTTACAATAAAAGTAGTGATACAATCACCGATATTGACACCAATGATTACGGCAAAAACACCGCAAAAATGCACACCCACTGAGCTTGCCATGGTCTGGATGATACCAATCACTGCAGAAGAACTCTGGATGATACCAGTCACCAGGACTCCGGAAAGGAAGCCCAGGAGATAATTATCTTCAAATGCAGTCAGCAGTCTGCTGAGACCATCACCCATCTCACTGACCGCTTCCCCCATAAAGATCAAACCCATGAAGAGGATTCCAAAACCGATCAGAATAGAGCCGATATTATGAAAACGGTCTCCTTTCAGGAACATAATCATGACAATACCAATGATCAGAGCCACAGGTGCCAGATTATCCGCCTTAAAGAAATAGAGAAGGCTGGTTGATCCGGCACTGACATCCATTAGCCGGATGATCTGTGCCGTGATTGCCGTTCCCACATTTGCACCGAGAACGATGCCTACAGACTGGCGGAAGGTCATAAAGCCTGCTCCGACCAGACCAACCGTCAGAACGATGGTTGCCGTAGAGCTTTGAATCATACAGGTGACCAGCATGCCGAAGATAAAGCCGATAGCAGGCTTGTTGGTCACCTTGGCCAAAGCTGCTTTCATCGTACCTCCGGAAGACTTCTTTAACTCGTCTCCCATCATTCTCATACCATATAAAAACATGGAGAGACCGCCTAGTAAAGCAATAATTTTGTAAAATATATCCACGTCTTTTCTCCTTCTGTATTCTAGTAATCCTGTGTTCGTAAAAAAGCGCGTAAAAGCTTTATCCGCCGATATGTGCTGTCTGGCATAAAACAAAGAATAACTCCCACGAGAAGCTGAATCAAATGGCAGCATAGTTAGTCATTCAGCTGATCGCAGGAGTCCTTGCAGGAATCATCCTGAAGCACTTAATCTGAGAGCAGGCCGTCAAACCCCCAACCCTCTCTTTCTTTAAAATAACACAGGAGACCTGTAGTGTAAAGCATGAGTAAAATTTTAATAAGAATCATTTACACAGACATTACAAATAAACAGACAGAGGACAGGAAGAGATATAGTTCAGGTGGCAGGCATCATTTGTTGCTTGACACCGGAAAGAGGATATGCTATGTTCATCATACACTTTTAAAACACAAGTGGGAAAATATAAAGCGTATATAAGAATCGGTAAATTACAGTGAGCCAAAGGGATAGTATGCCCTTTTGCTTACTGTAATTTACCGATTTTTTGTTCTGCACTTTGGCAAGTGCATCGTTTTGCAGCTTGCCGGGTAGAAAGCAGCCGGCGAAGTAACCGCCATGATTCGTTTGATTTAACGAGGAGCGTACCAAGGTTTGAAGAGGGACAAATAAGGTTACGAATCGATTGCTCAGGAGGTATTATCATGTTGAAGATTGATTACAGGAATCCTATGGCAAAGACTTTTCAGTACGAGTATGCTTTATATTTACTTATGTCTGACCTGTTTCATGACATACATTGTTCTTCGGTATTTGCTCTGAAGACACTGAAACTATATTATATGGATCTTGTCACCACAAATAAATCTGGACACCCTTCCTATGAAAAACAATATGTTATTGAAAATAAAGTAAGTTACTGGATAAAAAGAGACGTCCTGAAGCAGATTAATTTTCCTCAAATGGACCAATGCAGGGTGAATGTCAGGATTAAACAAACCATGGATGATTCTCATATATTTGTATATAGTGATGGAATATATACTTTTTCATTAAGCCTGATATTCGATAAGAAAAAAATTATCGGGATTAAAGTTTTGAATTGAAAAAATTTAAAGTTTTCCTGCCCAGTGTTCTGCTGGGCAGTTTTTCATCTATTATCCTTGACGTCAATGTTTGCAACAAAATAATAAAAAACAATGGAAATTGACAGGGGAATTGGTGAATCATATAATAAGTTTATAAAATTAAAATAACAAACCATAATATTGGTTTTTATATGATATTATAATAACCCGAACGGAGAACAGCACGGAAAAACACCAGATGACACCGTTATCGTCTTCACTTACAAAGTAGTTGTAAATAAGGTAGATGAAGAGAATGAGCCTCTGGAAGGTGCTGGATTTACTCTTTTTAAGAAGAACGATGCTGGCAAATATGTTGCAGTTAGCGAAGAACTCAAAGGTAATGCATTGACAACCTCTACATGGTGCCGTCTTGATGATGGTGACTATAAGATCTCCGAAACCACAACACCTCGTGGTTACAATAAAATTGCAGATATTCTGTTCACAATTACTGCAGTGCATGTTACTCTAGCCAATAATCTGACATTGACAAGTTTAAGTGGCGATGTGACATCTGGTGAAGCTAAGTTTACAGCCAGTGTGGAGGATGGATCTCTTACTACAGACGTAATAAACGAATCTGGTTCTACCCTTCCTTCCACTGGTGGCATCGGGACCACAATCTTCTACGTACTTGGTACAATCCTCCTACTCGGCGCTGGCGTTCTCCTGATCACCAGAAGAAGAATGAATGCGAAATAAGAATTCGCTTATGAATAACATATTTTGTAGGATTCCATGAAGAACCAATGAATAGTTAATCATCGTTGAATGACATAATAATTTTCGGGGACGGTTCCCATAGACACTCTTGTAAATTGTGTCAATGAGAACCGTCCCCGTAATACTTTTATAGTTTTCCTATGATTTTTCTTTTATAATTAAGAAATGCATCAGTGAGATAGAAATCCTTTGCTCTTGGCTTTTTTTCATGAATAATAATCTCATCCCTGATTTTTCCAGGCTGGCCGTTTAATATATATATTCTATCGGAAAGTAAGATGGCTTCATCAATGTCATGGGTAATAAAAAGCGTTGATAGATCTATCTTTTGCATTACATCCAGATACCAGTCATGAATTGCCGTCTTTGTGATAGTATCAAGAGCACTGAAGGGTTCATCAAGCAGTGCTACTCCCCTGGATGACAGATATGTTCTAAGTAAAGCGGCCCTCTGCCTCATACCACCGGACAACTGGACCGGATACTGGTATTGGGTCCCCTCAAGGCCAAACTCTTCAAACATAGAATCGGCCTGATTTCTGGCAGAGTTCTTATCCACCCCTTTGAGAACCAGAGGAAGGGCCACATTATCTATGATTTTTTTATGGGGAAGCAGAAGATCTTTCTGCATCATATAGCTGATACTGCCGGGTTTCAGAGTTACGTCCTCGTCTTTTAGCAAGACGCGTCCCTCCTCAGGAGCAATCAGGCCGGCAAGAATATGAAAAAGAGTTGTCTTTCCAGACCCGCTCACACCCAGAAGAGAGACCAGCTCTCCCTGATTCAGCTCAATATTTATATCTTTAATAATTGTCCGCGTACCATATCTTTTTGTGATATGCTCTGCTTTTAATAATGCCATATGCTTTTCCTGCTAATGTTTATTTCGAAAGATAATCATTAGAGTATCCCTGTCCGCTTAAATCCTTTGTGGTCAGTTTATTCTTATACAACCAGGAATAGAAAGCATCCCATCTTTCAGAGTCAATAACTCCCCAGACCTCTGCATCATCAATATATTTGCCTGAAAGCCATTCCTGACTGGCATAGACCAGGTCCTCAGAACCGGCGAGGGAACCTGTGTTGTCACCTGCTATCAGCAGGTCTGCGGCCTTCTTTGGATTCTCTATAGCGTATTCATACCCCTTTTTGGTTGCGTCAAGGAAAGCTTTTGCTACATCCGGATTTTCCTGTAAAAACTCATTATTTGCTACCAGGACCGGTGTGTAATAATCAAGCTCCGGACTGATATCTGCAAAGCTCCAGTAATCAACAGGAACTCCTTCAATATCCGCATTGATTCCGCTCCAGCCATAAAATACCCAGACTGCGTCTGTCTGCCCTGCTGCCAGTGCTGCCGGTTCATCTGTTATGTCATTGGGAATCAGCTTCACTTTACTGAAATCTCCGCCATCAGCAGCGACTACATACTCCATCATCTTAAGTTCAGTCGGAATCTCCCAGGTAGAGTAGTTCTTTCCCTCAAGGCCTTTTGGTCTGTCGATTCCGTCACCCTTTCTGGACAGGATTCCCGAGCTGTTGTGCTGTACCAGACCGGCTACAGCAGTTATACCTAATGGTTCATCCCCGTCAATAGCAGCAGCCATAGTGTCCTGAGCATCTACTGCAAACTGTGCCTGCCCCGAGGCACACATGGTAAGGGCCCCGTTTTCCGGAGGCTGGACGATCTCAACATCAAGACCGGCTTTCTCATAATATCCAAGTGCCTGGGCTGCATAAACACCAGTGTGGTTGGTGTTCGGCGTCCAATCCAGACAAAATGTTATTTTTTTCAGGTCTTTCTCTTCACTTCCCGTGGAGCCTGCTTTGTTACCTGATGGACTTTTGGAACCACATGCCGTCAGTCCCAGAACCACGATCAGGCTGATTAAAACAGCAGTTATATTTTTCTTCATCATTATGACTCCTCCCTCTTTGCAGCCTGTACCCATGGCATGGACACTGTCCCGATGAGATTGACCAGCGCCATCAGTAAAAGACTGATCACTACAATAAATATAATCACTGCAAACATTTTATCAAAGGCATATGCTTTTTTTACCCGTGTCATATATACACCAAGGCCATTAAATCCTCCCAGCCATTCTGAGATTACAGCCCCTACGACTGCATAAGAAGCTGAGATCTTCAGCCCGGCAAAAAAATGCGGAAGAGCCGAAGGTACTTTCAGATGAGTAAATATCTGCATTTTTCCTGCTCCCATAGACCGCATCAGATCAACAGAATCCCTGTCAACACTTTTATATCCATCCAACAACCCAACCGTAATGGGAAAAAAGGTTGTCACCACCACCAAAGTAATTTTAGGAGCCATATCAAAGCCCATCCACAATACCAGCATCGGAGCGATGGCAATAGTGGGTATGGTCTGTGTAATAATCATAATAGGATAAAGTGCCCGATTCAGAATCAGAAAATGATCCATCAGTGAGGCTGTAACAAACGCCAGAGCTATTCCAATGGCCAGTCCGTAAAAGGCTTCCTGAAGAGTATACCCTGCATGCGTAAGAATAATCTTGCGGTCATTGATCAGGGCAGTCATCACCTTCCCTGGGGAAGGCAGCATATAGCCTGGCACGGCATCAGACCAGGCAAGGATTGCCCAGAACAGGATAATCAGGAATAAAGCTGCGATGGCAGGCAGCTTACTGGTGATGTTTGGTAACTTTTTTGTCAATGGTCAGTACATCTCCTTCAGGTTTGTAGGCAATTTTAACATAGGTGTTCATAGCCGGGCATCCTGCCTTTGCAGCAACCAGCTGACAGTTCTTCACAATCTCCATTAATCCCTCATAGTCTCCTTCGATGGTAGTCTCAAAGGGGCCTACATAATAGTTGTATCCTGTGGATTTGATATAGTCGATCACTTCATCCACGATACGGGTCACTTCATCCTCATCTAAAGTAGTGGGCAGTACCTGAATCGCTACGCTTGTATTCATGCGTATTCCTCCTTTTTCTTTTCTCATTAATGCTTCCCTAGTAGCAGATGAAGAGAAAAGTGGTAATATAAAAAGCCCGCATTATATAATGCGGGCGCAATCAATATACTTTGCTTATCTCTTTCTCCCTACGCTGGCATTATCCAACAGGTTCATAGGGTCTAAGGTACACCTTACTCTCAGCTTCTTTTCCGAAGCTCCCCTGATTATTAAGTTGTTGTAAATATAGCATAACTATTAAAAAGAGACAAGTCTTAATTTTCTATGGATCCATCTGCCATAATTAGTGGCACATCCCCCGGATCCGTTCACTATCATCTCATCATTTTTCTCTGATTGCGATACAAACAAATTGCAGGTTTGCAAAAAAATATGATATCATCTTACCAGGATTAAATACCTTTTGACATCAGAATCTGTTCCATCGGGATCTGATAGATCCAATCGATATGCAGGGAGAAAGATATGATGAATACACAACTGTTTCAGGAAAGGAAAGAAATCAAAAAGCGAGGACATTTTATTGTCAGAAGCCATTATTTTATACTGGTATTTCTTACTTTATTACTTATTCTTTACGGAAAAGAATTCAATTATTCCAATATTATTTTTTCTGTACCTTTTCTGGAAGAAGAGACAGACGAGGATGATGACGAAGGCAGGAAACCTGGTTATTCCTGGGAAATAGAGGTTCCGGATCTGGAAGATGCTACTGAAAACTGGCAGGGAGATGCTGACGAAGAGACCGATAATACATCTCCTAAAAGCATCATCATGGGGACCATCATGAAAAAAGGGCAGCAAACCGGCGTCCTGGGACAGACGGAAGGCGTCCTGGCCCGATTCAGCAAAGGCGGCGGAACCAATCATCTCTTCTGGAAGATGGGCCAAATGTTTCAGACCCTTTCCCATGGCACATTCAATGCTTCGATGATCTCGATTATCCTGGCCTTTTTATGGTTTCTTTTCATCTTTACTTTTGTACTCAACGTGTACTCCGCAGCGATTCGCCGGGTCTTTCTGGAGGCACGCGTCTATCCGTCTGTTCCGATCATGAACATTCTGTATTTTACTACCTGGAAACAATGGCTGCGGACTGCCTGGACCATGCTGGTCAAATACATCCTGAACGTCCTCTGGCTCTTAACCATCATTGGAGGAGCCATTAAGTTTTATTCCTATTGGGCGGTTCCTTACATTGTGGCGGAGAATCCTGAACTTTCCCCCAAGGAGGCCATCACCCTCTCCCGAAAGCTCATGAATGGCCACAAGCTGGAGCTCTTCCTGATTCAGGTATCTTTCCTTCCATGGTATCTGCTGGGTACTGTAACTTTGGGAATATCCGATATTGCTTACGGCGTCCCTTACCGGATGGCCTGTTATGGGGAATTTTATGCGAGAATCCGGGAAAAAGCACTGGCAGCAGATGTTGAAGGAAGCAGACTGCTCCAGGACTCCTGTCTTTTTGAGCCTGCTGACAAGATTACTCTTTATGAGACCTATTTCCATGTCATTGATGAAATTTCTTTAATCCATGAAAACAAAATTGAATTAAAGGGTGTTCAGAAGCTTATGGTCGAAGGCCCCGGTATCTGGATCGGAAGTATTGATAAAAAACGAACCTACGATGAACAGGAAGGGCGGAAACAGGCCATCCGCCGCAACAAAGCAGAGATGACCGGGGAAATATATCCTCGCCTGCTTTGCCCCTTCTTCTATGAGAAAAAAAACACGATTCCGAAAACCGTTTCCTATCTGAAAAGCTATACCCTATGGGATCTGTTTTTGATCTTTATATCCATTTCCTTCATCGGGTGGAGCTGGGAGGTGGCTCTCCATCTGATCCAGACGGGAGAAATGGTCAATCGGGGAACCTTCTATGGCCCATGGCTTCCCATCTACGGGACTGGTGCACTCATCGTACTGATCTTCTGCAATCGATTCCGAAAAAATCCCTTTATGGAATGCCTGACGGCTACCCTCCTCTGCGGAGGACTGGAATATACTTCCGCCTGGTTCCTGGAGACCAGATATCATCAGCAATGGTGGTCCTATAAAGGATACTTCCTGAATCTCCACGGCCGCATCTGTGCGGAAGGCCTGCTGTTGTTCGGTGCCGGCTGCTGCTTTATCGTTTATATCCTGGCTCCATTGCTGGAATACCTGTTTTCCAGACTGAAAAAGGGAATGCTGATTGCCCTATGTCTGGTTCTCCTGCTTGCTTTTGGTGCGGACACTGCCTATTCGATCCGCCACCCTAACATGGCAAATGGGGCAATCCAGAATGAAAAACAGCCTGAAATGAAATAAGAAAAAGGAACTGCGAAAACAGAAAGAGTATATACACCTAAAAAAATTCGGTGGCTAAATAGCCACCGAAAAATTAAACGCTCTCTAAATACTTTTAAAGATCCATCATTATCACTTTGCCACAATCCATGCATTCGAAAAGGCCGTTACTTTTTCTAACTGTACCATCTCTATATACTTTTTCAGGCTGCAGATCTATTACGTAGAAATGATTACTTCCACAAATCGGGCATTTAAACGAGAAATAGTCATCGTAACCACCGTCTCCGCCATATTTTCCGTCTCCCATTGCGCCGCCATTGACCTTTTCCAATTCTTTTTCATTCAAATATCTTTTTTCTTCCATGATTACTTTCCTCCATAATATGTGAAGGTCATTGACATAACCTTGTTGTTTTTACAGTAATAATCTATCATAGAGAATGTCACAAAAGTGTCACATGTACAACTCGGATCCATGCCCCAACGAATGCGATTCGGAAAGATTTGTCGATGATTACATGCGGCTGAAGAAGGATGGACATATCAGGTTCTATACTAAGGACGAGTGGAAAAGATTATGCGGAAAATGTGATTTGAACTATGTTGATGGTTTTGAATGTATATACCTGCCCGGCGTATAGACGTAGAGGATATGCAAGAATAATCATGGAAGCACTGCTTTTGGAAGCAAAGAAAATGGAAATTTCTGATATAGAGTTGAAAGCCACGGAGGATTAAAATATGAAACAGTATACTGTTGATGCATTTACGGGAAAACCTTTTTCTGGGAATCCGGCTGCTGTCTGTGTGATGGAAAGCTGGCCTTCTGAGGAATCCATGATTAATCTTGCAATGGAGATATACAAAATGCATATTCAGAGTTTACTTCCCTGAATCCCGAAATCAAAACCGCCATTCGCATAGTTTCTGAAAAGGAGACCACCTGCAAACGAGGCGGAGAGTACTGTATTCTGCTTTACAGTGAGAAGCAATACGAAGATATGATACAATCATAGTATTATGAAAGAACAATTACAGAGGGTTTACAGCAATAAAAGTGAAGATTATGAAAAAACAAAAGATTAGTCGAATCCGTACCGGTGGCCAGACTGGGGTTGACCGTGCTGCCATGGATGCAGCAAGAGCATATGGAATCCCCCTTTGTGGATGGTGTCCTAAAAACGGGTGGGCAGAGGATTATCCCGAAGCACCTGGATTGCTTTCTTTTTATCCGGAGCTCATAGAAACGCCTTCTGAGGGTACGGAACAAAGGACCAGGTGGAATATGCGCGATGCGGATGCTATCCTGACAATCATTCCCGAAGATTCTCTTCCATCAGGAGGTACTTCGTTGGGACTTACTGAAGGGGAAGGACTGGGCAAACCAATGATTACAGTTTCCGGAAATTCAGAGATCCCCAAAGTTCTTTCCTGGCTAAAGGATCTGCCCGATGGAATCGAACTGTGTGTTGGCGGGCCAAGGGCCAGCGAATGCAGCCGGGCCTATGACGTGGCAAGAGACTTGCTGTCCAAGGTGTTTGACGCTTTGAATATTCCCCCGCGATATACGATGATCGAAGAAAACAAATGGCCTCGGAAGGAACATTTCCATTATTATCAGGAGCAGTTACCCTGCTCCCACTCCATGACTGCCCGAGTGGATGTAACGGAATGTCTGTCCATTGCACATGCGAAGAAATACCCTTTTACTGCTCTTTTTATGTATGCGGTATGCAAAACAGTAAATGAGCTGGACTGCATGAAAATGATGACCAGGGAAGACGGTTCACCCGGGATCTGGAAAGTTACGAATCCTGTTTTTACTGTGTTTCATCCCGATGATCATACTTTTAGTGATCTTTGGATGGACTACCTTGAGAACCCCGTTTCGTTTTGTGGTGAGTACGACCGGGTGATCCATTCTTTCGGGGACAGAAAAGGGATTAAAGGCCGGCCTGGTCAGCCGGACAACTTTTTCTGTTTCAGCTGCACGCCGTGGACAACGTTTGAAGCCTATTCCTGCCAGGCTGCAGGAAGGATCCCTCCCTTGTTCCCGATCATTGATTGTGGACGATATGAACAGAGCGCCACAGGATATCAGATGCCAGTGGCATTGACTGTTTCTCATGCCGCTATGGATGGGTACCATATCAGTCTCTTCTTTGAAAGGCTTCAGGATAACCTTGATAAGATAAGGATCATCTGAAAGCAGCTTCATTATTTACATAATTAGAAGTCCTGTCGGTTGGGGAAGGAGGGACTGTGTGTGAAATACAAAATAGGAGAAGTTTCAAAATTACTGAATATTTCCGACCATTTTATCAAGTATCATGAAGAAAAAGCTAAAGGCTCTACGCCTTTTGGGAAAAAGAAAAAAGCACCGACCCGATGATCTCTCATCAAACCGATGCTTCAGTGCGCGATCAGGGGCTCGAAATCTTTCAGCAGCCGAAAAACCGCATGAACAGGAGGTCTACGGACATCATCCGGCGGGTGTTACCAAAATATAACCACAAGTGTTACCAATACGCTAAATCGATGAGACACATCGTTTTCGGAACAATGATACAGAGCTTTACCATGCCCTATCAAATCTGCCAGGATAAGCTAATTATAGAAGATCTGAATTAACAGAAAGAGTTTCACACTCCCCCCTTAATCAGTGAAGTTCAGTAAATATGTATATAAATTCATATTAGAACAACTCTTTGTTTTTGCCGGGTCAGTCAAGAAAATCAATCCATCACTACGACGATCTTTCCGTCCACACCTTTTTCTTGCGCTTTGATGGCCTGCTTTATATCAGAAAACTTAAAGGAGGCTCCTATAAAAGGCGTAATATTGTGCTCGTCAATAAAGGTAAAAATCTTGTCTATCGTTTCCTGCGTGGGGTAGTTCGAGAAAAAACCGGTGAGATAACATCCGTTCGGGATTTCCTTGATCGGATCAAAACCGTTCAGATAATACTCTCCGCCTAAAATCCCGGTATTGCAAACGATACCTCCGTGGTAAAGGTGGCTGAGAGAATTTCTGATGGTCTTCGGGCCGATCAGTTCTAATACCTTATTTGCATAAAACCCGTCCGGCAGTTTGTTTGCAGGATCAAAGACCGCTTCACAGCCGAGATCGGTGATCAGATGCATTTTTTCTCTTTTATGCGTTGTGCCGTATACCTTGCATCCGAGAGCCATTGCGATTTGCATGGCGGCATAGCCCAGCGCAGAGGTGGCGCCTCTGATAAGAAGTATATCGGATGGCAGCAGGTTCAGGCATTCAAACAAGGAACCCCATGCCGTAAAAAAGGTTTCCGGAATCGCTGCAAGGTGTTCTACGTCTAGGTTTGAAGAAATGTGAAACAGTTTCTGCACAGGCAGGATGGCATATTCTTCATAAGAACCGTTAAAATTCCTTCCGAGTCCGCCCATCAGAGAACAGACCAGATCACCTTTTTCAAAAGCATCGTCAAGGGATTCCTCAACAATGCCAACACATTCAATACCCGGTACGATTGGCTTCTTGATATAATCTGCACGAATTTCATTGACGCGAAGGACAAGTTCCGAGTGGTTCATACCAAAGGCTAATATCT
>JBGUIF010000025.1:0-3986 GCA_045112755.1 Anaerobutyricum sp. | reverse complement strand
CGATAAACAGATTGGGACCGTTGCTGCAGATGGTCTGACCAAAGACCATTACGGATCCAATGCTTCAGAGTCCATCATCGATACGGTAACTTATAAGGGACTTACCAAAGGGCAGACCTATACCATGAAGGGAACCCTGATCGATAAAGCGACGGAAGAACCGATCATGATAGATGGTAAGAAAGTGACGGCAAAGGAGACCTTTACTGCAGAGGATACTTCGGGAACAGTTGCGATGACCTTCACTTTCCCCAAAGAGGTTCTTAAGGGTAAGGAAGTCGTTGCTTTTGAAACCTGCGAGATCAATGGTAAGGTCATTGCTTCCCACGAAGATATCGAGGATGCAGACCAGACCGTGGTCTATCCGGAGATTGGCACGGAAGCAAAAGACGGTCAGACAGAGTCCCATTTCGGCCTCAATGATTCCACTGCCTTCAAAGATACCGTGGAGTTTATCAATCTGAAGCCCGGTAAGGAATACACCATGACCGGAACTCTGATGGATAAAGCGACAGGCAAGGCCATCACGGATGCAGACGGCAAGGAGATCACGGCAAGCCAGAAGTTCACCCCAGAAAAGAAGGATGGGGAAGTCACCCTGACCTTTGAGATTCCGGCAGGACTGCTGACCGGTAAGAGCGTGGTCGCTTTTGAACGCTGCACCAGGGAAGAAACAGAGATCGCCATCCATACCGATATCAAGGATGAGGACCAGACCGTTCACTACCCTGACATCGGAACAGAAGCAAAGGATGCCCTCAGCAAGACCCATTATGGGTTTGCCGGATCCACGAAAGTCATTGATACCGTTTCCTTTGTCAATCTGGAGCCCGGGAAGGAATATACCATGAAGGGAACCCTGATGGATAAGAGATCCGGAAAAGTGCTTGTGGATGCTAGCGGCAAGGAGATCACGGCAGAGCAGACTTTCAAACCGGCGGAAAAGGACGGTCAGGTTGAAATGACCTTCGAAGTTCCTGCAGGACTCCTGGCAGCAAAAACAGTTGTCGCTTTTGAGTCTTGTTATCAGGAGGATAAGGAGATCGCTGTCCATGCCGATCTCGAGGATGACGGCCAGACCGTTCATTATCCTGAGATCGGGACAGAAGCAAAGGACAGTCAGAGTAAAACGCATTATGGCGTGGACTCTTCTACCAGGCTGGTGGATATGGTTTCCTATAAAAATCTGGAACCCGGAAAAGAATATACCATGACCGGGACTCTGATGGATAAGGCGACAGGAAAAGCCATCCAGGACAAGGACGGTGTAGCCCTCACAGCACATAAAAAGTTCACACCGGAGAAAAAAGACGGGACAGTGGAGATTGTCTTTGAATTTCCGGCAGGACTCCTGGCAGGAAAAACAGTGGTTGCATTCGAATCCTGCTCCCGTGAGGAAAAAGAGGTGGCCGTGCATGCCGATATCAAGGATGAGGATCAGACCGTCCATTATCCGAAGATCGGCACGACCCTGACGGACGATAAGACAAAAGACCATATCATGGCAGTTGGGAAGGAAGTCACTCTTACAGACCTGGTAAGCTACCAGAACCTGGAACCGGGCAAAGAGTATATCCTTTCCGGAAGACTGATGGATCAGAAGACCGGAAAAGCGGTTTCTTCTGGTGGAAAACCGGTGACTGCTTCGGTAAAATTTACTCCCAAAGATGCAGACGGGACTGTGAAACTGCAGTTTAAAGTAGTTGCTGACAGCCTGAAAGGAACCAGTGTGGTCGCTTTTGAGAGAGTGACCGTTACCAAAAACAATGTCGAGACCACGATAGCCTCCCATGAGGATATCAAGGATGCGGCACAGACTGTCGCTATTCCAAAGATCGCCACAAATGCCAAAGACCAAGGGACAAAGACCCATAAGGGAAAAGTCAGCAAGACCGTGACGATCGAGGATACGGTTACCTACAACAACCTGATCCCGGGCAAGGAGTACACCATGACCGGGACTCTGATGGACAAATCCACCAGAAAAGCTTTGACAGGGGCAGACGGCAAGAAGATCACTGTCTCCAAGAAATTTACGGCTGGGAAGGCTAACGGCTCTGTGGTGATCACATTTAATGTGTCCGGCGATCTCGTAAAAGGGAAAAAGATTGTTGCCTTTGAATCCTGTACCTATAAAGGGATCGAAATCGCAGTTCATGCAGATCTTGCCGATAAGGATCAGACAGTGGAATACCCCAAAGAGGAGACTCCGGATACACCTTCCACGAGCACAAGCTCAAAGGAGACACCGTCCAGCAAGGTCACCTCTTCCCCTAAGACCGGGGATAATAACAAACTGGCACTCTGGATCGGGATCGCTCTGGTATCTGTGGCAGGACTGGCAGGAAGTGCATTCCTGCTGATCAGGAACCGGAAAAAGAAAAGGAAGATATTATATTGATGTCAGGCGTTTTCAGAAGCATGAAGGGGATCTTTTTCAGGATCCCCTTTGTCATGAAAGGAGGATTACATGGATAAACAAAAAGAGCAGCAAATCGATCTTACAAAGGAAGAGATCAAGGAAATGATAAAGGATCTGGAGCCTGGGACTATGCTTACGTTGGAAATGCCAAAAGAGTGAGCTGTAAATGCGTTTTTTAGGAAGATTAAGCTGTTTCAAAATGCGTTTTTATAGAATCAGAAAAATTTTCAAAATGTACTGTTAGGAATATGCCCGCTCAACTGCTACTTGAGAGCTGGTTTGTCAGGTTCATCACACCCAAGGCCAAAGAGCTTTACTTTTTTTCGTGGATTAATGAAAAAACTTTACTTTTGTATGGTTGATGCTTATAATAAAGTAAAGTTATGTGGGGGGTGATTCTATCTATTCTTATGAAAAGCTTGAAAAGAAACTGGCAGACAAAGGTATAAGTCGAACAGATCTTACTCATGAACCGGGTATCTCCTCTCGAACAATAGCAAAGATCAGCAAAGGGGAGAAGCTGTCACAAAGGACTCTCAGGAAAATAGCAGATTATCTTTCCTGTGATCCTGATGATCTTTTCCAGATCATATCAGACAATCCTATCCTTCAGCGCCTGCGCGAAGAGAAGGAAGCAAGGCTTCCCGGCGGCCTGTATCATGAGCTTCAGGTCCGAATGACTTATAATTCCAATCACATGGAGGGCAGCACTCTCTCGGAGGAGCAGACACGGCTGATCTTTGAAACCAATACGGTTGATGCCGGGGATGGGATCCCTATTGATGATATTCTGGAAACAGTGCATCATTTCCGCGCCATTGACTATGTCATTGACCATGCGGAAGAGAGGTTATCGGAGGATTTTATTAAAGAACTTCATTTTATCCTTAAACATGATACAAAGGATGCCTCCCTTCCGTGGTTTGCTGTAGGAGATTATAAAAAAAGAGCAAATGTGGTAGGAGGGCGGAAAACAGCCAGGCCCCGGGATGTCTCTGTAAGAATGAAGGAACTGCTGGCTGCCTACAATGCCAAAAAGGACGTTTCTGTTTTAGACATCATAACATTCCACTCAGATTTTGAGCATATCCACCCTTTCCAGGATGGCAATGGAAGAATCGGGAGGCTGATTGCCTTAAAGGAATGTCTTCATTGGAATATTATCCCCTTCATCATTGAAGATTCAAAAAAAGCCTTCTACTATCGTGGGTTGTCAGAATGGGAAAATGAAAAGGGCTATCTAACAGATACCTGTCTGGATGGTCAGGACACTTTCCGTAAATTACTGGATCTATTCGATTTATAACAGAACACATCTGATTCAAATGTGAGAACAGATTAATCGCAAAAATGGCGTTATGCCGCTATACTTTTTAGTTGAACGAAAAACCAAAAACAAAAGGTCATTTACTGAAAACAGTAGATGGCCTTTTGTTATGCTCTTTTTCAGGAGGAGGTGAAAAAGAAAATGCCACAACAATATGAATTAAAACAGGTCAGGGTGTACCTGAAAGAGGCTACGCCCCTTTACAGTAACCAGGAGATCACTTCTCCCGAGTCTGCG
>JBGUIF010000024.1:0-11545 GCA_045112755.1 Anaerobutyricum sp. | reverse complement strand
CCGTCACTCACTATGACTTTCAGTGTGCTGATAAGGTGGTCTTGCTCTGCTATGTTAAGGCTCAGAAATCTGTCCGGATGCAGTGTCATGGCGCTCTGTCTCGGATGCGCAGCCAGGACTACGTTCCCGGAGCGGTCCGCATAACAAAAGCCACCGATCAGTCCTGCAATGTATCCCAACACTTCCTGGCAAGTGATCGCATCCATCCTCTGGGAAATGATCCCAGTGGTATCTTCACTGCACAGGATGGTGACGCCCGCCTGATTTTCGACATCATTGAGCACTGACCGTATCGTTGCCGGGAAACTAATCGTCGGGCTGTATACGACATTGCATTTTGACCCGATCCGATCAGATGCCGTGACCTGAATCCGGTCCTTTGTCTTTGTGATATTGGACGGCATTGCTTCGAACACACCCATGGGGATATACTCCACTGTCTCATCATCAATAACAAGGCCTATCTCCGGTGTGAACTCCTGCCCGGCTATCTGCAGGTCGGTCTTTGCAACTGTTGCTGTCACATATGAAATAAAAACGGAACCTATGGTAAATGTCTCAGCCCCACAGGTTCCGAAGGTGAACTGCATGCTCTGGATCTCATCAGATACAACGTCTTGTGTATCTGAAAAGGAGAGCCGTGCCCTAAACTCCCTGGACAGCTCTCCTATCCTCTCGATATAGCTCTCTGATACATCGGTATACATAGCCCACCCCCTACTGCTGGATGACGCTCACCTTGAGCGACTTGTAGTAATAGACACCGTCACCGATATATCCAAGGGATTCTTTCTCTATGGTCCCCCGATATCCGGTTATCGTTGTCTCTGTACCATAATCCCGGAAGGTGATAGAGAAAAATCCACCTGGCATGCAGTTGAATATGGTGCTTGCCTGAGCCGCGGTAATCATTCTCCATGTGATATTGATCGTTTTCTTTTTCGCGATGACATCACCAATCATCTTTCCTGTCTCTGAGGATCTGCCAGTGTTCGCGGACCAGATGATCTCATCAGACGTGCTTATCTCTGATGGTTCGGGAAGGTTCGTGCTCCCGCATCTTATTGTTGCCATAACTCCTCCTTAAAAGATGATCTCACATTTACCTGTCGCTCTTGTGTTGCGGTTTACTCTGTTTACTACATTCCTCCGGATGTCGTCACCGTCAAGGTAGATCGGGTTGGCCATGATTATATTTAACAGGGTAACGACCTGACGAAGAAGCGCCAGGGTTTCCGCACTGGTTCCACCTGCCTGCAGCATTCTAAGGATGCTAAGCATCTCGCTGATCTGTCCGGTCTCTTCTGCTCTGGTAGTAACTCTGGCCATGTCGAGACGAGGCGCACGTTCATTGGCAAGTCCTGAAGTCGCCCTGAAAGTGATGTTGGATATCGCACTATAGATTTTCTGGCCGAAGTTGCCCATGACAGCACTGACTGCTTTAGCAACACCGGAAGCGACAGAAGCCACGATCTGGCTATTGTTCATTACTGCTGTGTGGCCGCCAAGGGAGCCGACGAGCTCTGGACCAGCTTCACGGGCAACAAACACCTGTCCTTGTCCTGGAGATCCACCAGAAGCGTAATGCTGTACCGGATACCAGCGGCCACCCTTGAAAATGCCTCCAGTCTCTTTTTTTATCATGTTCCACAGAGCGCCACCGCCTTTTTTGAATAATGATATTCCTACAGAAATAGTGCCGCCTATATACTTCTTGACCCAGGCCTGAACGGTTGACCACCCAGATTTTTTCAGGCCGATCAGTTTCCACACGCCTTTACCAAAATGACTTTTCACCCACTGTGCAACATTTGACCATCCTGTTTTTTTCAGGCCGATCAGTTTATTAACTGCACCGCCTAACTTGTTATGCACCCAACTAGCTACAGAACTCCATCCTGACTTAGCTAATCCAATCGCTTTGTTGACGCCGCCTCCAATATGATTTGATACCCATCCGGCTACAGACTTCCATCCTGATCTCGCAAGTCCTATTGCTTTATCTATAGCACCTCCGAGCCTGTCGTCTACCCATCCGGCTACTGTTTTCCACCCATCTCTGGCCAGTGAAACTGCGGCAGAAACTGTATCTCCTACAAAATCAGATAGTTTTGACCAGCCCGATTTTGCTAATGAAACAGCTGCCGTTACAGCGCTTCCAACAAAACCAGTAAGCGTGCTCCAACCATTTTTGATAAGGGATACTGTTGCAGAAACCGTATCTCCTACGAAACTGGCGATGGTAGTCCAGCCCTTTTTGGCCAAAGAGACAAACGCGGAAACTGCATTTCCAACAAAGTCAGTAAGAGTTGTCCAACCTTTTTTTACCAGGGAAATCGCCGCATCGATTTTCGCATCAATGTTGGACAGCGCTTCCTGGACCTTATCCTTAAGGCCTGACAGATCAGGAAGATTATCAGCCAGGTCACCAACCGCTTTATCAAAACCATCCTTGATACCGTTAAACCACTCTTTAGCTCCCTGGATCTTGTTCTTAAAAGTTTCTTTAATGGTTTTCGGCAGGTTTACAACTGCAGATACAACTGTATCAAAAACCTTCTTGGCTGTTTTTATTGCTTTTACAAAAGTACCGGCGAGATAGGCCCCGACCTTTTTTAATGCCTGACCCACTGCGATAAGCATTTTCCCGAACTTGGTCTTTTTGATCTTGTCCCAGTTCTTCCAGATGAGCAGGGCCGCAGCGGCGATCGCTACGAATATTGCTGCAATCGGATGAGCCACGATCACTCCGCCCAGTACCTTAAAAGCGGCGCCGATCTTACCGAGGATTCCTGCGATGTTTATCTTTGACAGCAGTGCCGGTATCTTTCCGAATGCCGATTTGATCAGCGATAACAGGCCTCCGCCGCCGGTCACCTGTCCAAGAAGCGCCTCGCTGACCTTACCGGTGAAACCGCTCTTCAGCATGGCTTTGAGTTTTTCTTTGCCGATAAACTTCAGACCGGTTCCAAGGACTCCCAGCAAGGCAGTACCGAACTTCAGGCCAAGAGCTGCCAGCCCCACCTTCAGACCTGATGATCCGGCAAAGCCCTTCAAGAGTCCTCCAAAGACTGTGGCCATGGTGGACACGACCTTCTTGAAGATCGTTCCCCACTTGATATTCCCGAGGAAATCACCGATACCCTTGCCGAGTTTCTGCCAGTCGATCTTTTTGGCGGTCGTTTCTATAGTGCCGAGCAGTTTCAGAACGAAGTTGCTTAAGATCCTTCCGTTCTTTGCCCAATCCACACCATTGATAAAGGTGTTCACGCCGGCAGAGATCTTCTGGGATATGGCTTTCCAGTTTACATTCTTTGTAAAGGTGGCCATGGTCTGGAACGCACCGTTGATCCCCTTGTAGAGCGTCTTGCCGACCGTGACGAAATCTACCGTGCCAAAGAACCCGTTAACCCCCTGGGCAAAGGACAGGCCTATCTTCTTGTAGGGCAGGTCAGAAACCAAACCGTAGAGAAATCCCCACAGGGCATTGAACTTGTTGGCGAAGAACTGTCCTATGGCTGTCCAGTTGATCTCATCAAACAGCCCCCTGATCGCAAGAGCCACTTTCTTTCCAAGCTGCACCCAGTCTATTCCCGTGAGCAACAGGTTCAGGGTATTGACCAGGGTCATGATACCTGCACCGAAAAGTCTGCCAAGTAATTCCCAGTCAAACTTCTTGACCCACTCATTGAAAGCCTGCGTGAAAGCATGGGTGAAGGCGTTGACCTTCGGACCTACTTTACTCCAGCTGATGGCATCGTACAGTTTTTTCATGCCCTTGTTCATCATCTGGGCAATGGTGGCTCCGAGGCCTTTCCAGTCCTTTTTCTTAAAGCAGTCAAAGATCTTCTTGGCCCACTTATTGATCTTTTCCTCCGGTACCTTCAGGGAATCCCCGAGACCGAGGTCACCTCCGTCTCCAAGGTCGCCTGCGGAGCCAACTCCGCCTGGTCCTGACGAACCGGGGCTTCCGGCGCTTCCAGTCTTTCCGGCGGATTCATTCTTTGTCACCTTATTGATCTGGTCGAACCCCATGATGCTGCGGACTTTTTTAGAAGCATCTTTGGCGGCCTTGACCGTTTTGTTACCCGCTTTTTTTGCGGATTTACTGATCTTATCGCCGGCCTTTACAGCATTGCCGCCCATCATCATGGCGGCATTACCGGTCGTCTTCTGGGCCTTGGTCGCATTCTTGATCATGCCGCCTGCTGATTTCTGTGTCTTGAAACCGAGTTTGGCAAAAGACCCTGTAAAAGAAGCCAGCATTTTCGCCAGGACCTGCAGCCTCATGATCAGGGCATTGATCCAGCGGATCGCCGGCATGATCATGTTCATGATCCCTTTCCCGAGGGTCTCCATCAGGTCGCTGAAGTTGTTCTTCAGCTGGGCTACCGCGCCGTAGGGGGTATTAGCCAAAGCCTGGTTCATGTTGCCGACATTGTTGGTGATGACCTGGGCAAGAGTCGCAGCCCGCTGCTCCTCGTTGCCATACTTGATCATCTGCTCCTCAGCTTCTGAGAAAGTGATGCCGACACGTGTCAGGGCACCGGTATTACCCTGCATGACCTTGCCCATCAGGTTGCCGATGTTGACCAGGTCACCGGCGGAAGCATTGACACCGTTCTGCTGTACGGCCAGATTATTCATGGCCGGTATGAGGGTCTCAAGGGCCTTCTGTGAGTTCAGGAAGGTAGCCAGCTGCTGGGCACCCGCCATCTGAACCTCATCGCCAACCACGCCCAGTGCCTGCTGGGAGGCGGTGAGCTTTTTGATGGAATTCACCATGCCCTCTGTCGCCTTCATACGCTGGCTCATGACGGTGGAGAGTTTCGTCTCAGCCAGAGTCTGGGCTTCCGCTGCAGCAACGCACTGGCGGCTGAAATTGACCAGCTTGGTGACAGCGAACGCGCTGCCAAGTGCTATGCCCAGTTTTTTTGCCGATGCCGTCATCCGGTTGATCTGCGATGTGCCCGAGGACAGGGAGCTGGCAAGGCTTGACCCTGCTCTCCTTGCGATGCCGTTCAGCCTGTTAAGCTGTGTTTTAAATCCTTCCTGGTTTAATGCCAGTTCCAGGGCTATTCTGCCCGCACTTACTTCTGATGGCATTCTGTTTCACCTGCCTTTGGTTTATTTAAGAAGGGCATCGACACAAGGCACTACCTGTCCCTATTATTTCCAAGTCTTATCTCAAATATCTTCCTGCACTGCCTTCCCTGACAGCGCACGTACACTCCCCGGCTCACTGCGTCCGGGCTGTAATGTATCTTCTGCCTGTGCCCGCAGAACGGGCACTTCACCTTCTGTTTCATCTTTTCCGCCTCCAGCCATACTGATGAAGGCCTGTTTCATGCTCTCCAGGAACGATGCTGTCTCGTTAGCGGTCTTTCTGGCAGCGTTTTTCGCGCTCCATTCCGCCCGCATCCGGCGCATCTCCGGAGTAAAATGCTTCAAGGTCTCCTCGTCTTTTTCCGACCTTATGGCAACAGCCCGTCCAAGGGATGTTTCCGGTCCGATACCTGCCAGGAGATCCTTAAACTCCGCCCAGGACATCTCCTTGAAATCGGGAGAGTACAGACGGATCCCGTACTGGTCCGCAAACGACGATACGACAAGGTCCCAGTCTTCTAGGAGATCGTAGTATCGTTCACCGCTTCCCCCTGGTCCATGTCCTCCCCGGTGATCAGATTGATGGCTGCCTCGATGACGACGGAATAATCTGCCAGATTCAGCTTGAGGGCGTCAAGCTTCTTCTTTCCCTCTTTCGTAAAGATGAGCTCTGCCATCTTTACAATATTCGAGGCGTTCGCCGATTCATCGTCCCCGAGCATGTCCATGATCTTCAGCATGGTCACCGCATCATCATTGACAGCAATCTCCGTGTCGCGGATCACGATGACCGGGTTTTTATCAAAGCTGAGTTTGTCTGTAATGTTAATGATCTTTGCCATCTTTTAAGCCTCCATAAATGATGAGGAGACCAGCCCGAAAGCCGGTCTCCCTGGTCTGTTTTGTATCTGACTCTTATGCAGGAGTAACGGTAGGCTTGCCGTTGCTCATAACCTCGAACTCAAGAGGTGCGACAGCTGTAGAGTCTCCGGCACCGATGTTCGTCACGTTGATGACTGCTCCGGCTAATGTCACAACGGTGCCGTCCGGGAATGTCCACTGGAAGCCTGCCTCGGCATCCCTGCCGTTCTTCCAGGCCAGACCGGAAACGAAGTCATTGCCGGTGTCTCCTACGTTCCTCTTGGCCGTTACGGAGATCGTAACTGCTTTGGCAGTCAGCAATCTTCTGATCCATCCCTCGGAATCAAATGGAGTCCACTCCTCAACGCCGTTGTCAAAGGACACACTGAACGTCTCACAATCTGCGATTGTGGCGTAGGAAGGAGTGCTTGTGCTGGATGTATCAATCTTAAACTGGTTTTCATAACATGGATAAACTCCACTTGCAGTAGACATAATGTCACCTTACCTTTCATAAAAGACAGCCGCCTCGATCACCATCTCACAGATGCCGTCATCGTCGGTACCCACGTTCTGGAGCTCATACAGCGGCTGGATGAACTTGATCTTATCGTTGTTAATCTCTTCTTCTCTCGTTGCTCTCAGGGCCTCAAACAGCCTCACAGAGGCATTCTCTGTCTCGCGTGGAGATCTGTTCCAGTGGATCAGCAGGGTCACGTAATAGATGCCGTAGGACTCGAGAGAGGGTCCTCCGATGGCTGTACGGTAGATGCCGTAACTGTGGCTGCTCTTATAGACGCCAATGGACCGCTGTTTCTTGTCCTCCAGCTTCCCCATGTAGACCACGTCCGCAATGCCCAGAGAGTTAACATAATCTCTGATGTCTGCCAGTCTCATGTCCCTGCTAACCTCCTGTAGATCTGGGCAAAGGTATTGTTGGCAAAGTCCTGTTTCCTGCCCCCGGGCAGCCAGTCCTCAAACCACTCTCCCTTTGCGTTCGGGTTTGCCTCTGTGCTGAAGTTGTACTCCGGATGGAAATACAGGCGCCTGGCATACGGCGTGCTGGATACGATCGCCACGCTTCCCTGTCCTGACATGGAGGTCTCCACGAAGGTGCTCTCATTCTGGAGATGCCCGGATCTCCTGGGCATGACCTGCGACTGTACCAGGTCAGTATGCACGGCTTCTGCCGTCTGTTCCAGTGCGGTAACAGCGGCACTGTCCAGCCTGGCTATGGTCCCCATATTAAGTTTGACTGTAGATGTGCATTTCATATCAGCAGCACCTCCGTATAATTGACGGACCCGTCCGGGTTCCTGGCCTTCCTGCCTTCCAGGATACGGCGCTCCGCTCCGAAGATCGTGGCCGTCCCTCCGGATATTACCGGCAGGGCGGGACAGATGTCTCCATGGAAAAGAGCCGACCCTGTGATATCGATCAGCTTCTTCTCGCTGGTGAGCACTGTCCTGGCCTTGTCCTGGTAATTGCATTTCCCGGAATAGGTGAAGGTCTCCAGCGGCTCTCCATAAACATTGAGGCCCTCCTGCTCCATCTCAAGGGTGATATCTGTCCGGCAGAGTTTTTCCGGAACAAGGTCGGGATACTTCATGTCACCCTCCTATCTGCCTTACGCACAGCCCGGTCTGACGGAGCATCGCATACAGTGCTTTATGCATGGCAATACCATCCCGGATCTCGACATTCCAGTTGTTTCCGAAGTTCATGGACACACCATTGATGCTGTAGGAACTGAGCACAGACTCGATCAGCCCGGCATTCTCTGCCTCAAAACTGGCCTGTCTGCACACGACCTCCTTAATGATCTCCTTCTGGAAATCTGTCAGATTGTCAAACCCTGCGGCTGTGATCCGGTTAAAGGTCAGGGAGTCCACATGGCGGGAAGCCTGAACAAGCTGTCCGGACGTCATGGCCTCGTCATCCGGGAACAGGACTCTGTAGTCTTCCAGGGAAGCATATGGTGTGTAAGCCATGTTACTTCACCTTCTTCCTGGATGCCTTTTTCTCTTCCTCTACTTTGTATCCGTGGTTCCTGAACCACTCGATCAGATGAGGCTCTGTTGTTTCTCCCTTGCCGTCAGTAAAGAGTACACCGGCGCTGATGCCGGTATACTCCTCATTAGGCGCATAGATCTTTGCCATGGTCTCACCCCCACGATTATGTTGTAGCAGGTTTAACTTTGATCTTACGGAAAACTCCTGCGGCCCTTGTTGCCTTGAGGGCGATAGCGGCATTCATCTCTACCTCACCTTTCTTTACTGCACCTGCTGTGCTGTAGTCCGGGAGCCAGGTCTGTACCGGGGCAACCCCTGCGAAAGATACTGCGTGGAGGCCGTCCAGTCCGAGGCGGCCGACGTAGAGGGATGTCGTGCCGTCCGTATTGGTGGCGATGACATCGTTATTGCTGCCGGGCTTAGCCATCATGTCGATCAGCGGGATGTTGCCGTACTGCTCTACCTGCTGGCCAAACTCATTGAGTGTGGTCTGGTACATGGATGCGCGTCTTGCACATGCACGGATCTTGGCGATCAGCTTGGTGTTGCCGGCGATGAAGGACGGGGTTCCGTCAAGACCCATCAGGAACTCATCCAGCATGTCGAGGAATACCATATAGTTGTTGGTCACTGCTGCGGATGTGGACAGATCGATCACAGAGTCGCCGCTTGCTGCATTGTATTCTGTGGAGCTTCCTGTCACCGCCTTGTCGATACCATCGAAGGCGTTTGCATTTGTTGCGGAATCGCCATTGATGAAGGTATCATTGAACAGTGCCTGTGCTGCCTTGATCTTCTGTGCCTGCTGGAGCTCGACTTCACTGATGATGCCGCCCATGTTGGCGATGACACGATCAATCTCATAGGAGCCACCGAAGACTTTGATATCAACAGTGTGGCGCTGTCTGGTCACTTCACTCGGTATATACTCAGCGTTGATCGCACGGAAAGCAGCGGTCGGCTGTGTCAAAAGTCTGGTGTAGGCATAGGTCGGAGTGGCTCCGCCGCCTGTTGGGGACACACAGTCATCAAATGTGATGTGATCCAGGATCCAGTTGCTCTTTCTGAACTCGTCGATAATACCCATCTGCAGGGCATCCTGTACGTTTTTCTTAGCTTCTGCCAATGTTACTGCCATTTGTATTCATCTCCTTTTATTCATTTCCCATGGTTGACTTGAGTTGTGCTGCGATCGCCGCCTTCATGTCGATCGGGCCATCTTTGGTCCCTGCAGGATCCTTCGCTCCGCCGTCCCTTCCCGCACCGACTTTGTGGAAGCCGGGCTTCTGGCCTGGATCAGTCTCCTCCTTGAAAAGGAACTTCTTGGTTTCCTTCAGTACCTTCACCTGCTCGTCTAGACCTGTCACCTTGCCATCCTCTGACAGGAGCAGTTTCGCCTTGTCGATCAGTCCTGCTACCAGGTCTGCATCCTGGGCACTGGCCCCGATGGCGGACCGGATGGCGGCATCAAGCTTCAGGTTCCTGATCTCTTCCTGATGGTCTCTGTCCTTCTGCTTGTTTGCTTCCTGGAGGTCAGAGATCTGCTTTTTCAGGTCCTCATTGTCACCTGTGGACTTCTTTAAGTCCTCCAGCTGGCCATCCCTCTCTTCCAGGGTGTCCTTGGTCTGCTTCAATTCTGTCCTGACCTGTTCCAGGCCGTCCTTTGCGGCATTGACATCCTTGCCGTTCTCTTCCATGATGGAGTCGATCTGCTCTTTGCTCAGTCCCATGTCTTCTAAGAATTTTCGTTTCATAATACTTCCTTTCTGCTACGCTTTTTCTACGAGGTAGCGCCTCTTGCATTGATAGTTTTACGTCATTCCGGACACAAAAATAAGACCTTACCCAGGTCTTCAGGGAGATATATGGATCCCTCCTATTCTCTTTTCCCGCTTATAAAGACAAGAATGATAAGCGTGACGCATATGATCGCAGTGATCTGTACAGGGGTTGTCATGGTTCCTGCCTCCTTCCATCCTTAATCTCCAGCGCTTCTCTGATCGCATGCAACTCCTCGATCAGCTGTTTGATCAGCAGCGTGAAATTGTAAAACTGTTTGGCATCCATGCCGGATTCTCCTTTCCGGGTATAAAAATACCACCACTTGTTAAGTGATGGCTGTGTTATAATCTCCTTAACAGGCCGTGGCAGCGGCCGAGTATTGTGAAAGGAGAAAAAAATAGATGGATTGTTCAACTGTTGTAAATATTATTTTGTCAATATTGTCATTTCTTTTGGCTACGATTTCCGTGGTTACAGTTGTAATTACATTAAAGCAAAATAATAGGATGATTGAAAATGCAACACGCCCCTACGTCTGTGTTTATGGAGAATGCATTAATACTGGAATACCTATGTTTTACATAGTTTTAAAAAACTTTGGTGCTTCCCCAGCTATAATGACTAAATTCGACTCATCGTTCGATTTTAAGGAATGCTATAAATTCAATTCACCCAAAAACTACATAGAAGAGTTTTCTTCCACAATATTGGCTCCGGGGCAGTCTCGGATTTGTTTATTGGATTACGAAAAAATCCCAGATGAAATAACGTTTTCCTTAGAGTATTCTTGTGAAGGCAAAGTCTATTCGGATACTTTTAAAGCCGACATAAAATCTGGTACTGAAGCCCCATCATCAAAGAACGCTACAAAAGATAAGGAACTACGTAGCATTTCTTATACGCTTCAAGAAATGTTGCAGAAAAGCCTTTAAATCACTTCAACAAAAATTCTAATGACTGCCGTTATAGCCCAGAGGGCAAAAACAATCGGATAAATCTTGTAGCAGATATTCAAAATGATGCTTTCAATCACCTCTGGGCTTTCCTTTTTTCTCTTCATATAGTATCTTTCTCCTTCCTATGCTCTCTTCTCGGCCTGAGTCTACTCCATGATCATAAATTCCATGATCATGAGACAGATTCTCTTCAGGGCATAAAAATACCACCGGCCTGCTAACTGGTGGCATTAGACAATTACATCTGATTCAGTTGTCATGTACAGCGGAGGGACTGCTGTCCCCATGATGTACAAATATACCTTCTTGTTCTTGATCACCTGCTCCACTTCATCATCTGTCAGTTCCCAGCAGGTTTCTACTTCATCCTTCCCGGATGGGCTCTTGGTGATTGTGGCCGGGAGATCGTTGCAGCCTTCGGCAACATAGGTGATGTTGGAGTAAGTTGTTTTGATAGGCTTCATACAACCTTCCTTTCTTCTAAAAATAATGATATTGATTTTTTAGACGTCTAATGATAAGATATATATAAGATATCTTATTAAGCATCTGTTTTGCAGCCCAGTATGGATTGTGAGACAGATGCTTTTATTCTATGTGAAAAGCCTTTATAAATTCTTCACCGTCTTTTATTATTACTGTAGTTGGACCTTTGCATCGCTGAATTGCACGATTTTCAATTTCATTAATCGCTTCTCTTTTCTCAATCTTCATGCCAACAATATCAATTACTAAACCTCTTTCATCGTTTGGCCGTCCATCTCTATTCAATGCCTCTATTAGTTGTTTATTCCCTTTTCTTATTCGGTCATCAATCGCATTCCTTG
>JBGUIF010000023.1:0-14596 GCA_045112755.1 Anaerobutyricum sp. | reverse complement strand
CGCCGCCGTTGATACAGCCGCCAGGACATCCCATTACCTCGATGAAGGTATACTTGGATACACCGGCCCTTGCATCTTCCAGAAGAGGTTTTGCACTGGTCATGGAGGAGGTGATGGCAATCCAGATCTTCTTGCCGCCAAGTTCAATCTCCGCTTCCTTGACGCCCGCCATACCACGGCACTCGAAGAAGTCAACCCGCTCCAGTTTCTTTCCTTCAATCTGCTGTTTTACGGTACGAAGGGCAGCTTCCATAACACCGCCTGTGGCGCCGAAGATAACACCGGCACCGGTGTACTCGCCGAGCAGATCCTGGTCGAAAAGCTCATCCTCCAGGGCATCCAGATCATCCATACCATACATCTTGATCAGCCTTCCGGCTTCTCTGGTGGTCAATACTGCATCGACATCAGGCAGGTCACCGGTGAAACATTCCGGCCGGTGGATTTCTGATTTCTTTGCGATACAGGGCATGATGGAAACCACAAAAATCTTCTTAGGATCCACATTATGTTTCTGAGCCCAGTAGGTTTTGCAGATGGCTCCGAACATCATGTGGGGAGACTTTGCGGAAGACAGGTGGGGCAGCAGGTCAGGGTACTCATACTCGATGTAGCGGACCCATCCAGGAGAACAGGAGGTAAACATGGGAAGTGTTCCCCCATTCTCAATACGCTTCAGGAGCTCAGTTCCTTCTTCCATAATGGTAAGATCGGCACCGAAGTTGGTATCATAAACCCGGTCAAAGCCGCAGCGCTTTAAGGCAGCTACCATCTTGCCGGTCACTCTGGTTCCGATGGGAAGGCCGAATTCTTCTCCTAAGGAGGCTCTGACAGCCGGAGCTGTCTGACAGATTACAATCTTGTCAGGATCATTGATGGCCTCGATAACCTCGTGAATCTCTTCCTTTTCTGTCAGGGCGCCCACCGGACAGGCGATGACGCACTGACCGCACTGCATACAGTTAACATCATTAAAGCTTCCATTGTAGATGGGACCGCAGACTGTCTTGAAACCACGGTTTGATAATCCCAGAATACCCAGCCCCTGTACATTGGCACAGGTACCGATACATCTCTCACAGAGAACACATTTGGAAGTATCTCTCACGATACCCCAGCTGGCATCCTCGTAAGTTGGCGGAATCTTTTCTCCCTCAAACCGGTTCTCCCTGATACCCAGCTCAGCACAAAGCCTCTGCAGCTCGCAGTTCTGGTTTCTCTTACAGGACAGACAGTTCTTGTTGTGGTTGGACATGATCAGCTCTACCGTTGTCTTGCGGCCTTTGATGGCCCGCTCAGAGTTTGTCCAGACCTCCATGCCTTCTGAAACCGGTGTGGTACAGGCGGAGAGGAGAGCTCTGGCTCCCTTGACCTCCACCAGACATACTCTGCAGGCACCGCTCTTGATGACATCCTTCAAATAACAGAGAGTCGGAATCTGAATACCGGCCCTGTTGGCAGCCTGAAGGATCGTATCCCCGGATTCTGCAGTGACAGAACGATTATTTATTTTAATATGAACTTCACCCATGGATCTTCCTCCTTCTGACTAGTGTCTTTCTATTGCACCGAAGTGACAATTGGTCATACAGTAACCACAGCGGATACATTTATCCGGATCAATCTTATAGACCTCTCGTCCCGGAATACCGGTAATGGCATCAGCAGGACAGTTTCTGGCACAGAGCGAGCAGGCCCGGCACTTGGTCGGATCGATGGCGTAGGTAAGAAGATCCTTACAGACGTGGGCAGGACAAACCTTATCGATGATATGGGCCTCATACTCATCACGGAAATAGCGGAGAGAGGAGAGGACCGGATTAGGTGCTGTCTGGCCCAGGCCGCAGAGGGCGGTATCCTGTATCTCATGACAGAGCTCTTCCATTTCTTCCAGGAGCTCCATGGTACCCTTGCCTTCTGTAATCTTGGTCAGCATCTCCAGCAGACGTTTGGTACCCACACGACAGGGAGTACATTTTCCACAGGACTCATCGCAGATGAATTCCAGGTAGAATCTGGCCACATCGACCATACAGTTGTCCTCATCGAGAACGATCATACCACCGGATCCCATCATGGAACCAGCCTCAATCAGGTGTTCATAATCGATAGGGGTATCCAGTTCGTTTTCCGTCAGACAGCCGCCGGAAGGACCACCGGTCTGAACAGCTTTAAATTTTTTGCCGTTGGGACAGCCGCCGCCGATATCATAGATGATTTCCCGCAGAGTGGTTCCCATAGGAATCTCCACAAGACCGGTGTTGTTGATCTTGCCGCCCAGGGCGAAAACCTTGGTTCCTTTGGATTTGTCTGTTCCGATGGAAGAGTACCAGTCGGCACCCTTAAGAATAATCTGGGCAATATTGGAGATAGTCTCCACGTTATTGATGGAGGTTGGTTTGCCCCATACACCGGATACAGCGGGGAACGGCGGTTTGGGAGAAGGCATGCCCCGTCGTCCTTCGATGGAAGCGATAAGAGCTGTCTCCTCACCGCAGACAAAGGCTCCTGCACCCAGACGAATCTCCAGGTCAAAATCGTATCCGGAGGAGAAAATGTTACGGCCCAGAAGACCATATTCTTCTGCCTGGGCGATGGCAATACGGAGACGGTTTACCGCGATGGGATACTCAGCACGGACATAAATGTAGCCATGGTGAGCACCTACGGCGTAAGCCATGATGGCCATACCTTCCAGGATCGCATGGGGATCACCCTCTAAGATAGAACGGTCCATGAATGCTCCAGGATCACCTTCATCAGCGTTGCAGATGACATATTTTTCATTGCCGGGCTGATTTTTCTCAAACTGCCATTTGACTCCGGTGGGGAAACCGGCACCGCCGCGGCCTCTGAGACCTGACTTTTTGATGATATCGATGACATTCTGGGGAGACATGGATGTGAGGACCTTACCCAAAGCCTCATAGCCGCCCACAGCAATGTACTCGTCGATATTTTCAGGATTAATTCTTCCGCAGTTCTGGAGAGCAATACGCTGCTGTTTCTCATAGAACTTGATCTTGTCAATGTCAAATATTTTTTTCTCAGTCTCTTTGTCGATATCGAACATCCGGAGCTCTTCGACAATCTTGCCGCCCATGACATGCTCGCGGACAATCTGATCTACGTCATCCACCTTCACATGGGTATAGAAAACCTTGTCGGGATAGATGGCGACGATAGGTCCCTTCTGGCAAAGACCAAAACAGCCGGTTTTGATGATCTGCACTTTGTTCTTCAGACCTGCTTCTTCAATCAGATTCTGAAATCTCTCAATAATATCATCTGAACTTCCGGCATGACATCCGGTTCCTGCACAGCAAAGAATATTCATAAAGGAATCGTCAGATGACAATTCAATATTCTCGTCGAGACGAAGATGAACCAGTTCCCGGGACATTTCCTTAAGGACTTTGAGGTCAACAGGAGTGGATATTCTTCTTGCCATTAGTGTCACCTCGCTTTCTCTTCAGCCCGCTTCAGTTTGCGGATGGCATTCATAAAAGAGTTGTCCAGCAAAGCATTTCCATAGACCTTACCGTCAATGATACCCACCGGTGCCAGTCCGCAGGCTCCCAGACAGCGAGTGGCATCAAGAGAAAAGAGTCCATCCGGTGAAGTTCCATTGACTTCAGCGCCCGTCATATTCTGGACACGGTCAACCAGCTGCTGGGCACCTTTGACATAACAGGCAGTTCCCAGGCAGACATTGATGACATGTTTGCCTTTGGGTTCAGTGGTAAACTGGGAGTAAAACATAACAATACCATAGACTTCAGCCACACTGGTGTCAGTTGCAGCTGCAATCTTCTCCATCGCCTCAAAAGGGATATATCCCAGAGAATCCTGCACCTGGTGAAGGATCTCGATACAGGGACCGGGCTGATTCCTGTGTTCGGCGACGATTCTGTCAATCTCGGCAATGGCTGCCGCATTCAATTTTTCCATATACGCTCCTTTAATGATATACCTTTCATCAACAGAAAAAACTTAGGAATCCAGTGCATGGGACACGGGATTCTTAAGTATTTCTTATTTCTGTGATCAGTAGCATTTATGCTGGGTTAACGAGAAAAAAATAAGCATTATGTATTTATTATATTGGAATTATCATTTTCAGACAATAGTAAAATGAAAAAACGGCTTATTTAAATCATTTTTATATTTACGGATAAATTTATAAGCAAGCTTCTCTTTTTTTGCTGTCAAATTCATAAAAATAGTGTATACTATCTCCTAGTAAATATTGATGTCCGAAAACTGATATCTTATCATAAAAGACATATTGAGGAGTTTTTATTACCATGAACAAATATTTTGAAAAACTGGACAAAAAATATGCGAAAATCTCGACATATGTGGTTATAACCATTGTTGCCGCCTATCTGGCAGTCTCATTTTTTGCTGAGTTTAAAACAGTGAAAAGCGTGGTGGGAGGTGCAGCCGGATGGATTTTTTCTCTGATCCTTCCTATGCTGATAGGTGCGGTCATTGCTTATCTGTTCCTTCCGATTACGGGTTTTATTGAGAGAAGACTGAAAAAGATCAGGAAACTTCGGGAAATGAAGAAGGGTACCCATTATCTGGCGGCCGTTCTCACTTTAGTGGTAATCGCTGCTGCTTTCATAATGATCATTGCAACTTTGACAGTGGGTCTTACCAGACAGCTTTCCTCTCTGAAGGACCTCAATCTGATGGATGTGGTTAATGGGGCCAAGAGTCAGTTGATTCATTTCCAGGAAGACTTAAAGAATCTTATCATCAAGCTTGGTCTTCCAAAGTCAACCTATGAAAGTCTGGAGAAGGCTGTAACAAACGCTTTTAGTTCCACTGACCACACCAGTGCTGTCAATGGTATCCTTAGTTTTGTGGACAGTTTTACCAGTGTTATAATCACCATTGCTTTCTCGGTTTTATTTTTTGTATATTTTCTTATTGATATGCCGATGATTACAAAATACTGGGGTCATGCCTTCCGGTCAATCCTGCCTGATAAGGTATACCGGTTCCTGAAGACAGTAATTGATGATATTGGAGAAGTCTTCAGTAATTATATCAGGGGAGAAATGACAGATGGTCTCGTCATAGGTATCATCATGAGTGTGGCCTTGTCCCTGGCAGGGGTCAAATACAGCGTACTGATCGGTGTCGTCACAGGAATTGGTAATCTTATTCCCTATATGGGACCGATACTCGGTTATATCATGACGATTCTTTCGGGAATATTGTCAGGGGATTTCAAAGCAATGGCCATCGGTCTTGTCATCTGTGCCGTCGTGCAGGTTCTTGACGGAGCCATCATTAATCCCAGGCTTCTGTCCAACAGTGTGGAAGTCCATGCAATTATCACAACACTGGCTTTGATCGCCGGCAGTAAGGTTGGCGGACTCTTTGGTATGGTCTGCGCCATCCCCACGGCTGCCCTGCTCAAAATCTGGTTTGAACGTCTTGTGAATAAGATGGATAAAAAGAAAGGGTTGACAGTAGAGGAGGGGGAAGCTGAATCAGATTCCCAATCTAAGGACTGATGGCTGAATTATTGGAATAAACATGAAAAAGGGCAGGCTGGCCGGAATGGTCAGTCTGCCCTTTTAAATCAGTTTTTTCTTTTCATTGTTTGCTGCCTGATTATCCTTTCAGAATAATCAGAGATAAAATCTTTTCTATTTTACTGGACGATCAGGGGGAGAAAAGTTTTCTCAAAGTGAATGATCATATCAATCATGTCATCGACGGTCTCAAAACTTTCGCGGACCAGGAGCATCTGATGATCCATCAGGACAGCCATAGCCATGGCTGTTTTTTTATCTTCGGGGTCTTCGATGGCTTCGTATTCCGGAAGACCGAAGACGTCAGTGGTGCGGCACCAGTTTGTGATGGCTGTATAGCCGGCAGCATCCTGGAGAACGTCCTTTAAAATGATGTTCATAAAACGGTCCTGCCCTTTGTATTCTTCTTTGGCATCCTTCATCCAGCATTCCTTAAAAGTCTTGTTATAACTCTCAAAAATCATCTTGATGGTGGACAGAAGGTAAGCCTTGCACTGCTGCCGATCTTTCTCAGAAGGATAGGGCTTGAAGCAGGCGGCGCAATAGGCAGCAATAAGACTTCCGGTAAAATAGCCCAGGTCATATCCGAAAGGTCCCATGAAGGAGAATTCAAAATCCAGCATCTTGATGCCTTTGTCAGAGAGGAAGACATTGGATGTGTGGAAATCACTGTGAATCAGACAATCTGA
This sequence comes from Anaerobutyricum sp., assembly GCA_045112755.1. Lineage (GTDB taxonomy): Bacteria > Bacillota > Clostridia > Lachnospirales > Lachnospiraceae > Anaerobutyricum. The sequence goes on along the minus strand of JBGUIF010000023.1, from coordinate 8,355 downwards.
GTGGGACATGAATTTTCTTCTCAAAAGAAGCCGGTTGGTCTGGCAGGCCGGATCATCACTGATCTGGCGGAACCTTTCCCAGCTGCCTGAATATTCAGGATCCAGGTCGGCTCCAAAACGATACAGAAAGATGCCGTCTTCCATAATCTGCCTCAGGTCCGTATTCTCGAACCGGGACTGAAGACCCCGGAAATTGCTTCTGGGAAGGAAATACTCGGAAGTATAAAAAGAAGACCTGGCCAGAAAAATGCCCACTTCACGACCCAGATCGGGGATCTGGTTCTCCTGAATCAGCTGGAAGCGGACTGCTTTGAGATTCTCAATAAACTCCATCAGGAATACATGGTTCTCCCGATCCTGAAAGATGATTTTTGGCACATATTCCGGAACGATATCCTGAAGAATCGTCAAAGTGTCACATTCCGTCTCATTACGGTAGGAGGCCACCGTAGCACCGCTGTGAAGATTTCTTGGATCTGACAGTCCCTGTTTTAAGACATAATTGCCGGCGGGAGACTGGATTTTAAAAACAAAATTGATATGTCCGTCTCTTTCTCCTTCATCGTCAGCAGGGTCTTCTCCCATGACACTGACTTTGATGGGTACAGTATCATCAAAGTCAGGCATATGTTTCTTAATATATGGTATAATATTGTCTTTTGTAATTGTAATCATGAAATGCCCCTTCCCCTATTGTTGATCTATTACTGTTTCAAAGGGTTCCTGACAGGGCAGGAACTTCCCGGAAAACATAATTATTTCTATCTATATTTTATCATAGAAATTCCGGATTGTTTGCGGAAAATGGCAAAACTTTTTGACATACTTAATATAATTTTCTGAGCTGCCGTCAAAATAGCAGGTGCCAGGTACCATCTCAAGACAAAAATTTCCATCTTCGATGATCATGGCTGTCAATTTGTTGCCGTAAACGCAGCCGGTATCAATACAGATTGCTCCTTTTTCCGGCAAAGGCTGCCACTGATGATATTCCAGGAAAAGTCCCTGGCAGCCGCTGCCGTCATAGTAGGTTGGTTCATCGAGAGGGGTGTGACCGATGATGGTGAGTTTTCCCTGGTAAAGGTTCTTTTTTGACCAGGAATGGTCCTTGACCAACAGGTCCAAAGAATTATGATCAATCTTTTCCTCGGCAATACTGGCATGAACACACTGAAAGCGGGAATCTTCAAAAGCTAAAGGCATATTTTTCAGGATCCAGGGGATATAATTCTCCATTTTGTCTTTGTGACGGCGAAAGGACCTGAGGCTGGCCCCTTTTCCGACACAGCGCCAGATCAGCTGCCGCTCCAAGGACTTATCCTGCTCCACAATCATCTGTTCATGGTTGCCCCGGATCATGAAAAAGCGATTTGGATTTTCTCTTTTCCAGCGGACTGCCAGCATAAGCATCTCATGGGACCAGGGCCCTCTGTCCATCAGGTCGCCCATGAGTATCAGCCGGTCTCTGTTTTTGTTATAATGAACTTTTTTCAGCAGTTTTATAAAATGGTGACAGCATCCGTGGATATCACCGACCAGTATGGTTCGCATAACATCATCTCCTGATATTTATTATGATGATATGAATTATAAACATTTTCACTTTGTTCAGTCAAGAGATCCCTATGGAAGAAACCGCCAGGAGGGTCGCGATGGAAGATTTCAGCTTGTGTTTCTTTTCTGTTGTTGTTACTATGTAAAGAAATGATGTGCCTATTTTATGATCAAAGATATAACAGGAGATAAAGATGCAGGAAGAAATAAAGACAAACCATGATACAGAGGAATATATCACCTTTCACATCACCGCCAGGGACGGGAGAGATGTGGAGATGGCCATTGTCGATGAGTTCAAGTACAAAAAGAAAACCTATATTGTAAGTGCTGTGGTTGAGGATGACAAAATCTCTGAGGAGGGTCAGTATATATACCGCTATCTTCTGACGGGGGACGATTTTAAAGTGGAGGAGATCCACAATCGTTTTGAATATGAAGAAGTGGTGAAAGCCTACATGAATATGGAAGAGTGAGTCTGTATGAAACAAAGAATTATTTCATTGAGGAGTATTAAAAATTGCCGGGACATGGGCGGTCTTGTAAACCTGGAGGGACAGAGGATTGGGAAAAAACGTCTGATCCGGTCTGCCAAACTTTGCCGGGCAAAGAGCAAAGACATGGAGAAGCTAAGGGAACAATATGGCGTTAATCTGGTCATAGACCTCCGGACAGACAAGGAGATTGAAAAAGAGCCGGACGCCAGGATCGAGGGGATAGAGTACCTTCATATACCCATTTTTACGGAAGGAATGCTGGGAATCAGTCATGAAGATGACGGGAATATCATTGACCACATCGATGATATTCCAGATTTTAAAGATCTTTACCGACTGATCGTCACGGAAGAAAGCTGTATGATGCAGATGAAGAAGGTATTGCAGACCATTATGAACCACAGAGAAGGAGCTGTCCTATGGCATTGCTCCGAGGGCAAAGATCGCTGCGGACTGGTATCTGCCTTTCTTTTATTCATTCTGGGCTGTGACCAAAAGACTGTCATTGAGGACTACCTTCTGACCAATCTGGCGGCCCTGAGAAAGGCAGGTCTCTATTATTTTCTGGTATTGCTGCTCACCCGCAGCCGTGATAAAGCCCGGAAGATCCAGGGCGTCTTTATGGCAGAGGAGGATTATATTAAGACTGCTCTGACAGCCGTAGAAGAAAGATACGGCAGTATGGACTGGTATCTCAGACAGATCATCGGCATCACAGAGGAAGAAATCAACAGTTTCAGAAAATATATTCTAAAAAATGTCTGATTAATGAAAATGGACAAGGCCGTTTTTGTAAGCGGTCTTGTCCTTTTCAAATTTATAGGCGGTTTTGCTTTCTTAAAACTATTGGATGTTTATCTTGTTTCTCCTGGGTTGATAAAGGCTACCAGTTTTTTCTGTAATCTGCTATACCGTCAAAAATCTTGAGCTCCTGCGCCTGCTTTTCCTGGCATAAACCGGAGACATAATCCTTTTCTTCTTTATTCAGGGCGTCTCTCCAGTCCGGTCTGCCGGTCATGGCGGTCATGGTGTCCTCCCAGAACTTTTCATAGAGGTCCTGTTTTCTTCCTTTTTCGATCATCCTTAACACTCCTTTCTAAAGAAGAGAAACCGATTCTTTTTTATGTTTATAGTTTAATCATACCTGAGAAACAATGCAAGGGCTGCCTTTACAGAAAATTGCCAAATTGATAGGGGGTCTCTTTTATGTTATAATCTGCATACTGACAGGACATGATAGAGTATAGAGGGAAGAAATAAAGGATTGACAGACCAAGGAGATTGTTATGAGAAAAATATTGGCTCTGGATATGGACGGTACCCTGCTGAATTCTCAGAAGGAGATCTCTCCGAAAACCAGATCTGCTTTAAAGCATTTTCATGACCTGGGAGGGATTGTGGCTCTTTCCACCGGCCGTGGGATGGTGGAACTCAAAGACTATCCGGAGGAGATTGAAGCGTTTGTTGATTATGGCATTCTCCTGAGCGGAGCAATGATCTATGACTTCAAAAAGAAAGAAACCTTGTTTTATCAGGGACTGCCCGAAGACTGCGGCCGGGAAGTGGTGCAGAAGATCCTGATGGAGGATGTCATGATCCAATATATGGATTATGATAAGTCCGTACTGGGACAGTGGGAATTTGATCATATGGCTGACTACCATATTGAGGCGTATAAACCCATGTATAAGAGAGTCGGGACTCTGGTAGAAGATATGAGACAATATGCTCTTGATCATGTCGCCGGTGTAGCCAAAGCCAATTTCTATCATCGGGATCCTGAAGCCAGACAGCGTTCCAAAGATCGGATTAAGGATTACCCGGTGACCATTGCCTTTACAGAAAAGGCTTCCTTAGAAGTGTCTCCCTTTGGAGTATCAAAAGGGAAAGGACTTGAGATGCTGTGCAGTCATCTGGGCTATGATCTTAGTGACAGTATCGCCGTAGGTGACAGCAACAATGATCTGACGGTACTTCAGACAGCCGGTTTGTCCGTTGCCATGGGAAATGCCACCGAGGAGATTCTTTCCGTCTGCGATATGGTGGTGGCAGATAATGACCACGATGGGATCGCAGAGGTTGTCGATTATCTCCTTTCTGAGGAACAATAAATCTAATCTCACAGGAAATCAGTCAACTTTGAATTTTTTTTCATTTGAGAATAAAGCATGCAAAAATAGCTTCTGACATAGAGGAGTACCATACAATGAATATTGTAGAAATCCAGGATTTTCTGGATCCTCGCCTGGACGTCTATGCCAGGCTGAACGAACCCCAGTTAAAACATTATTTCGAACCCTTTGGCGGTATTTTTATTGCGGAAAGCCCCAAAGTAGTTCTCCGGGCCCTGGAGAAGGGCTGCCAGCCCCTCTCTTTACTGATTGATGAGAAACAGGTCGATGATGACACCAGAAAAGTTCTGGAACAGTGTCAGGATATTCCTGCTTTCAGCGGACCTCCGGAAGTGATCCGGTCTCTTACCGGGATTCCCATGACCAGAGGACTGCTGTGCTGTATGAAAAGACCGGACCTGCCGGATCTGGAAACCCTCTGTTCCTCCCTGCATCGCATCGTTATTCTGGAAAATGTTACAAATCCGACAAATGTTGGTGCTATTTTCCGGTCTGCAGCGGCCCTGGGCATGGAGGCGGTGCTGCTGGACCACGCCAGTACTGACCCCTATTACCGCAGGGCCAGCCGGGTTGCCATGGGGACTGTATTTCAGGTGCCCTGGACCAGGCTTGAAAAAAGAAAAACAGAGGATGATCTCCACTACGCGGACCTGCTGCACCAGATGGGATTCAAGCTGGCTGCCATGGCCCTGACAGACCATGCAGCCCCCATCGATGATCCCATTTTCCAGCAGGAAGATAAGCTGGCGGTGATCCTTGGAAATGAGGGAGAGGGCCTTCCTGAAGAAACCCTGGATAAGTGCGACTACACTGTGATTATTCCAATGAAAAACGGAGTGGACTCTCTCAATGTAGCTGCGGCTTCTGCAGTGGCTTTCTGGCAGCTGGGGACCAGGAACAAAAAACATGAGTAGTTTGAACTTATTAAAAATGTTTAAAATTTAACAAAAAAAGCTTGATGTTATTGCCTAAAAAAGGTATATTTATAATATAGTGATGCTTAAACAAATGTTTTATCTTTAGGAGGACTACTATGCAGACAAGAGATGTTGTAATCGTTAGTGCATGCCGTACAGCAATTGGTAAGTTTTTAGGCGAGTTTAAGAATATTCCGGCAAGAGACCTTGCCATCGCAGTTGGTAAAGAGGCTATCAGCCGTGCAGGCATCGAAGCAAAAGATGTTGACGAGATCGTTATGGGTCAGGTTTATGGAGGAATGCAGGGATCTCTTCCGGCACGTCAGGTTTCTCAGCGTATCGGCATGAGCATCGAGAGTAATGCCGTATCCGTAAATCAGAACTGTGCTTCCGGTATGAGAGCTCTTGAGATTGCCTGTGATGATATTCAGCTGGGCAAATCAGACATCGGTCTGGTAATCGGTGCTGAGAACATGACAAGAGTTCCTTTCCTTCTGCCCAATGCCCGTATGGGTTACCGTATGGGAAGTATCCCGAATCAGGGCGGCGCTGAGCTTTATGACGCACTTCTTCATGACGCTCTTTACGATGAGCTTTCCGGCGGCCACATGGGCGTTACTGCTGACAACGTAGCTAAGCTTTACAACATCACTCGTGAAGAGTGTGACGAGCTGGCTGTTATGAGCCATGAGCGTGCCTGCAAGGCTACAGAGGAAGGCAAGTTCAAAGAAGAGATGATCGACATCGTTGAGCATACCAGAAGAGGTGACAAAGTTCATAATACAGACGAGCATAAGATCGAAGGATGCAGCATGGAGAGCATCTCCAAGCTTCGCCCTGTATTCACCAAAGATGGTGTTACCACAGCTGCCAACGCTTCCGGTATCAATGATGCTGCAGCGGCAGTGGTTGTAATGTCCCTCGACAAGGCAAAAGAGCTTGGAATCGAGCCGATGGCTAAGATGCTCCACATCTGCGGTAAGGGTGTAGATGCCAGTGTTATGGGTCTTGGACCGGCAGTTGCCATTCCGAAGTGTCTTGATGCTGCAGGCGTTAAGTTTGAGGATGTTGACTACTGGGAGGTTAACGAGGCATTTGCTGCTCAGTTCATCGGTGTTGAGCGCAAGCTGAAAGAGGACTATGGTTATATCGTAGACCGTAATAAGACCAACATCAACGGTTCCGGTATTTCCCTGGGTCATCCGGTTGGATGTTCCGCTCTCCGTATCATCGTAACCATGCTTTATGAGATGAAGAGACAGGATGCTAAGATCGGCTGTGCTTCCCTCTGTGTAGGCGGCGGCCCGGCTATGGCTTCCCTGTGGACCCGCGAGTTCTAATCGATCTTCGGTCAGCATTTTATTAGAATTGTAGATTATTGATGAATAAAGACCCCTGTGTCCGGACAATGTTCAAATACATTTCCCGGTCCAGGGGTTTTTTGCGTCATAAAGATCCGGATGAATAATATATTTTCAGGAAATCTGTGAAATGATGGATATCAAAGAGACAATATAATGCTATAATTATTATTGAGAAGATTTGCAACAGATGCAATGCCTTTTTCATGACACCAGGGATGAGAACGCCGTGGTATGGAAAAGAAATGATAAAACCTACAATGACAGACAGGGGGATGATAGCATGAAAATGATGACATATTCCGGTTCCTTAACAGATCAGATCTCTGACCGGGAGATCCTGCACAGAAACCTGGCCTGCAAAGCCGCGGAGGAAGGGATTGTTCTTCTGAAAAATGAGGGTGGTCTTCTTCCGCTTGCTAAAGAAAAGAAGCTGGCCCTGTACGGCAGTGGAGCCCTCTATACTCTTAAGGGAGGAACCGGGTCCGGCGATGTAAACAACCGTAATACCAGCAGTCTGCTGGAAGGACTGGAAAAGGAAGGGTTTGAGATTTCCAGTCATTCCTGGCTGGATGATTACCAAAAAGATTACGAATCTGCCAGGCTTGAATGGAGGGATCGGATCCTGGCGGAAGCCGGCAGGTCGGCAGACGGCAATGCGCTGTTTGATGTCTATGCTGCCCATCCATTTACTTCTCCTGCAGGAAGACCTGTGAATCTTGCTGATCTGGAAGGATCCGATACAGATACGGCAGTATTTGTCATAAGCAGACAGGCCGGAGAGGGAAAAGACCGGGAGATCATCAAGGGAGACTATTATCTCAGTGATCATGAGGAATCAATGATTCGGAGTCTGACCGGTTATTATAAGAATGTTATCCTGGTGATCAACTCCGGCGGGGCTATTGATCTGTCATTTATCGATGCCTATAAGGAGATCCGGGCTATCTTATATATCAGCCAGCCCGGCATGGCGGGCGGTGATGCCGCGGCTGCTATTTTGTCAGGAAGAATCTGTCCCAGCGGAAGGCTTTCTTCCACATGGGCTTATCGCTATCAGGATTATCCGAATGCAGAAAATTTCAGCCATATCAATGGAAATTTAGATGAGGAAATCTACTCAGAGGGTATCTTTGTGGGATACCGCTATTTTGATTCTTTCCGGGTTAAAGCCAGATATCCCTTCGGCTATGGACTTAGCTACACAAGCTTCTCCATCAGTGCAGGTATGCCGGAAGACTGCCACAAAGAAACCAGCTATGAGATCAGCTTCCGGACCAGGGTGAGAAATACAGGCGAAAGACCTGGAAAAGAGATTGTGCAGCTCTATGCTGTCTGCCCCCAGACGGAGGCAATCAGGGAGTATAAACAGCTTTGTGCTTTCGAGAAGACACCTCTGCTCATGCCCGGTGAGGAGACGGAAGTCTGTCTTAACTTTGACATTGCTTCCCTGGCTTTTTATGCAGAAAAAGACTCCAGCTACCGTCTTCCCAAAGGTACTTACTATCTGATGGTTGGATCATCCTCTGACCAATTGGTTCCTGCAGCTGCCTTGCGGCTGACTTCTTCGGTGGTGGTCAATAAGCTGACCTCTGTCTGCTCTTTACAGAAATCCGGAAAAGATATGGCTCCCTATATTAACCGGATGGAAGATTCTTATCAGAAGGTGGCAGAGAAGGCCAGAAAGACAGGAGTTCCAGTCCTTAACATTCGGGGAGAAGCGCTTACTGATGTCTGCCAGGCAAGACAGAAGGAAAACGGAAAGCGACTGCAGGAATCGGAGATTTACTCCGATGCTGTAAAAGACTGCCTGGACAAGATGACCCTCGATGAAAAACTTCTGCTTCTGGTGGGACGTCATGCGGTGGGAGAGGACAATATCGCACTGGGTGCC
>JBGUIF010000022.1:0-6182 GCA_045112755.1 Anaerobutyricum sp. | reverse complement strand
GATAGGCCGGCAGTCCCTTTGACATAAGCAGTCAGGTCTTCCTTCTTCCCGACTTCCAGGTAGTGGTTATCCCAGTCAAATCCTGTTTTGGTGAAATATCTCTTATTCCTTTTTTTCTTTTTGCTTTTTGACACTTTACGGACCGTTGCCGCTTCTCCCATTAGGGGATTGACGATCACTCCTGCTCCAAGCAGCAGGGAAAGTGCGATCAGCAGCGCAGCCGTCATCTTCTTAAGATTCTTCATCAAAATCACCATCCTTCTTGTCCTCATCTGTCTGTTGCAAGTGGATATTCTTATCTTTGAGGATTGCTTCTGTCCGGATCTTATACTCCATCAGGCGAAGCAGATACTCGGGAACCCTTCTGTTTCCCAGCTCCCAATCCTGTATGGTACGGTAAGGAATGTCAAAATAGCTGGCAAACTCTGTCCTCTTCATCCCGGTCTCTTTTCGTAATTGGATAAGCTGTTCCTGTAAATCCATAACATCCTCCTTCCTTGATATGTACGCATTGCGTATTTAATTATGATTATACAGAAACTGTCGGTCTTTGCAACAGACAGAATGCCTAAAGATGAAAGATGGGTTTTGGTGAATTTATCTAATCAATAGCCCTCGTTTAAAAAAGGAACTTCGGATGGATCCGGGATACTGTCAAAGAATTCCTGATTCTCTTCCGGATCATAGGGCGGTGCGCTTCCTGCAGCGAAGCTGTCATCCCTGGAATCTACCACCCACAGTTTATCCACAACAACCTGTGCATAAACCGACCGGCTGCCGTTATCATTATCCACTGAATTGATCTCCACCCTGCCCTCAACCAGGATTCTTCCACCTTTTCTTCCTTTTCGGACCAGGTAGGATGCCGAAGAACCAAAAGCAATACAGCGGAAGAAATCCGTATCCGGCCTGTCATCTCTTATAAAGTCTCTTCTCACTGCTATAGTAAAGATACAATTCATCTTTTTGGGATCATCGGCGTGTTTGGGAGAGATTTCAGGATCTCTTACCAGTCTTCCCTGCAGCATGATCTTATTCATCAATTTCTATCACCTCTTTTCTTACACCATGAACAACATACCGTGAGGAACGGGGACCACCATTAGAACAGGTAGATAAGGTCAGAATAAAGTCCCCGATTCCTGCAGTATCCTTTGATGGGAAATAGCTGTTTTTCCGGATCATGGATATCCATTCCTTCCTGGCTTCGTCATCCTTGTACTCTGTCCGGTAGGTCTCACTTCCGTCTTTACAATCGTATGCGGCAAAAATCCTGTAGCAAATCGCTTTTCCTGGCTGGTAAATATAGATCTTTCGGTGTTTTTTCCAGAAGGATTTGTCCTCATAGCTGTGGAGGGATCCAAACATGGATTTGTTCCGCATGTTGTGGCCATAGATGATGGTATGGAAATCACTGAAATCTTTGGCCGTCTCCGGCTGAATGAAAATGGATCCCGGCTTATTGGACTCGCCCTTATAGTCTTTGTGGAGATATTCATTCCACTTGCTGCAATAAAGCACCGGGTAGTCGATCTTTGTTCCCGGAACCACGATCCAGGCGACAATATCCGAATTCATCTTATTCAGTTTCTTCCAGTCGATCTGTCTTCTGGCCCATTTGGGAAGCTGCTTCTCTTCCCTTTCGGGTTCATCTTCTCCGGTATCTGCCGGAGCCACCTCCTTTTGAAGTTCATGCATCTTGATATCGTTTTGTAAAAACGGAGCATACTCCCGGATAGCAAGCAGTAAAAAAATAAGGGATGCTGCCAGAAAAATCCAGGAAAGACATCCTCCTCGCTTATGATAAACTCTCATGGATTGTTCTAAGCTTCTCTTCCAGCTTAGAGGTCATAACAGTAATACTTTTCAGGTACAGTCTGGCAAAGGCCAGTTCATTCACAGGATCGAAGTTTTCGGGATCAGGATTCTGTACTTCCTCCTTTTTTTCTCCCAGTCTGTTCATCAGCTCTTCTTTTCCTTTTTCAGCGCCTTTCCCGACAGATTTCTTGTGGCCCTCATCTGTCTGCAGGTCAAAACTCTTTACATAGGTCCTTCTTTCAAAGGAGTTCTTTCTGACATACTCAAATCGGATCAATCCCAAAAGCTCCAATTCCTGCATATATTTATCCAGCATATACCTGCTGCAGCCAAAAGCATCCTGCATTTCCTTCTTGGTGATCACAAGATATCGAAAGCCATGCTTATCAATCCAGTTTTTCTCACTGGAAACTGTTTCTTTCAGATGGGCCAGACATAAATACAGGTTCCTGGCTTCATCTGACATGTTCCTATAGGGCTTTTCTTCTAAGAGTTGTCTTGGTATCCTTGTTTCCATTTTCATCACTTTCCTCCTCTTGGATTTTACGGAGGTATTCCATGACGGTCTTCTTCCTTAACCGGGGAACCTCCATACATCTCATGTTGTACTCTAGCTCTGTAGTAGTTATCCATGGTCATCGGTGCATTGTACAGGGCAGCCAGCAGGTAGCCTTTAATATTGCTGATCTTTGTTGTAGTGTCTCTCATGCATCCCAGAATATATTGGATATGGAACATCCTAAGCTTCATCATCTGACTCTTTACGATTGGCACCGGTCTTTCCACTCCGGATATTCTGATCTGAGCTTTGTCAGGCATGTTCAATATATCGGCAGCCATATCGATCAATCCATCAATCATTCCCTTATCTTCGGGAAAATCATGAATAAGGATCTCGTAATCAACCAGGCTTTTCATGACAGCAGCCATATCTTGGGACGCTATACTTTGACCGGGACTGTCCTGATAAGATGGATCAGTCTCACTCACCTCTGTCTTGTTCATATCAGTCTTATTAGAGTGTGGATTCCACATTTCAAAAGATGTGATTTTCACATTACCTGAAGTGTGATTATCACATTTCTCAGGGCATAAAAAAATACCCTGGTCTTTTGACAGGATACTTGCAAAGTTCTTTATGTAGAGGGCATTGGGTTTCCCCATCCCCTGCCTCTTCTTTTCGACCAGGCCGATTCCATGGTCAGCATCTAATTCTTTCAGCAGGCTGACTGCTTTCTGGTTTCCACAGCCCAGCCTCTCCATGATTTCCCGGATGGTACAGTAGATATATACGCGTCCGTCTTCATCAAACCAATTGTTCCTGAGGCTGAGCTGCATCCGATCCAACAGAATCCCATAAAGGATCTTAGCTTCCGTAGAGAGATTCTTATAATACTTGTGCGTAAACAAAAGCTTGGGAACCCTATAATAGGCATAGTATTGTGCATCTTCCCTGCGAAAGTAATCCAGCTCTTTTTGCCTCGCTTTCATCATAATCAGCCTGCTCTCATTCCATCCTGCAGGCGGACCATATTTACTACCGCTTCAAAAGGTGTAGGATCTTTGATACCACACTCATTACGGATTTTGATCAGCTCTTCTCTGCCTTTATTCTTCAGGTGCTGGGTCCTTCTCTGAATCAACGCATTGGCTCGTTGTCTTTCTCTTGTCTTTTTCAAAATAATCTCCTTCCTGCTGCAGCAGTTAAAAGGATAGTCTTCCCCCGTCTTGAGAACGATTAACGGCGACATCCAGTTTTCCCGGGAAACGACGGGCATTAAGCCATTTTCAGTTTGTAGTTCCTATGTTTTCTTGGTTTCTTCTTTTTCTTGTTCTCCTTTCTCATAATGTTTGCGATTGCTCTACAGGCTGTCGGATCCAGGCAGCCACTGGTGTTTCGCCATGGTCTGCATTCTTTCACTGAAGGCCTGTGTTCTGCTTTCTGTCTTTCCAGGATTCTTTGTCTTACTCTTTCATCCATTTTGTTTTCACCTCCTTCTTCCGGATTGCTCCGTTGTTGATGAGCCCATAATAGCAAGCAGGACAAACCGATTCCACCCCAGGATTTGTCCGATTATTTATTAGTGAATATCCGATTTAAACTGCATATTATTCTTATATATCCTCCCTTTTAGCCCTTTCTTGTTACATACATATGCATCATCATATGAATTTCCTTCAAAAAACAGGACAGAATCTGTCGGTTTTTTCTTTTTCCGGACAAAAAAAACGATTCATTTCATGAATTAATCTCTCATGAAATGAATCGGAAATATTTTTACAAATACTATTTAACTATGCAGGTCTCCCGCAGCTTTAATTTTAACCCGGTTTGTATTTCCCGGATAATACGCCAGGGGCACATCCTCCACTTCAATGATCTCAACGGTTTCCCGTATTGCTCCTGCTGCAACCGCAGTTTCGATTGCTTCGTTCTTTGTCTCTTCCATAGCCTTTTCTCTGGGAATCTCATCATAATTGATCAGTTTCTCTACAGTTCCGCTGACTTTGGAGATTGCAGATCCTATGGCATTGGCACATCCAAAGTGATCCGGTTTTAATACAGTCGCTGCACCTTCCAGTTTATCCGGCAGCACGACAGAACCTCCACCGACAAGAACCACATCAATTGCTTCGTTTGATACCTTCATGGCATCGATCGAATCCTCGACAAGCTCCCGAATTGCCTGCATAGCTTTATTCGCCAGTTTCTCAGGGATGTCTTTGACCTGAGACGGTTTTCCTATATCTGCAAGGCCCAGGCGGACCGCTATATCGGTTGCCGTCATGGTCTGCCCTCCAAATACCATAGCCTTTTTCGTGATCTCATATCCGACACTATCCGGACCGACAGTAACGGATCCATCTTCATGTTCCCGGACGATGGAACCTCCACCCAGCCCAATTGAAATAACATCAGGCATACGGAAGTTGGTCCGAACTCCTCCGATTGTGACCGCTACGCTGGATTCCCTGGGGAAACCGTTCTGAATCACTCCCAGATCTGTCGTAGTTCCGCCCACATCGATCACGATTGCATTTCTAATGTTGCTCAGATAACTGGCCCCGCGTATGGAATTAGTCGGCCCACAGGCAACAGTGAGGATCGGATAGCGACGAGCGTATTCCATGGTCATCAGTGTACCGTCATTCTGGGAGAGATAGATATCTGCGTTGGAGATTCCTTCATCTTCCAGGCTTTTCGCAAATCCTTCTGTGAATCTCTCGGCCACTTTCCAGAGTGCAGCATTCAGGATCGTTGCATTCTCTCTCTCAATCAAACCCATTGATCCAATTTCGCTGGAAACAGAAACATGTACATCCTGGCCCATGATTTCCCTGCACAGCCTGGCTGCCCGCTGTTCATGTTCATCACGGACCGTTGAGAAAGCACAGGAGATGGCAATGGACTTTATGCCTTTATCTTTCATCTCGAGGAAAAAGTCCTTTGCTGCCTCCTCATCAAATGAAGCGATCTCCTTACCGTCATATTCGTATCCACCCTGTATGATTATCTTTGCGGCCGCAATCTCACAGATATCTTCTTCCCAGTCCACCATAGGCTCAATCCCGCAGGTGGCAGGAGCCCCGATCCTGAGTATACCGATCCTGGCAAGGTTTTTCCGTTCGACAATGGCATTGGTGCATTGTGTCGTCCCCAGCATGGCCTGACGGATCTGCGACCGGTCCACTCCGGATACCTTAAGTACCTTCCTCAGTGCTCCAAGGATACCATCATAAATATCGCTCGATGTCGGATGTTTGATATCCGCAATCACATTCAGATTTTCATCGATCAGCACGGCATCTGTATTCGTGCCGCCTACATCAATTCCCAGTTTATACATGGCCAAACCCCTCCTTGCATCGTTCTTCTATCGGAATATACTCCGTGTCGCATCCAAAGTAATGCGGTCCCACCAGTTCAAGCCCGGCTTCTGAACGCCAGAGGTCAAAGCACTTCAATCCTACCAGCAGTACTCTTTTCCCGTACTTCAACGCATCTGTCGTAACCGGTGAGAAAGTTTCTGTATCAACAAGACAGATCAGGTCAGGGACGGTTGCTACGATCACATCATCAACAGTAGCAGTCAGGTTCTCATTCTGGAATTCCACAAAAGCCCGATGCCCTTTATAATCGCCAATCCCCTCTAGGATCACTTTACCGAAATTGAAAGCGCCTCTTGTCTCTCTTAATACATCCGTTATCTTCCCACGGAATAGTTTGAAACCTTCCGTAAACTGCAGAAAATGTTCTTCCGGTGTAAGATCTTTGCTGTTTTTTACAGTCCGGATCGCTTCGCCCAGCTTCTGGCTTCTTGTGACAATGTTCTTTACACCATACTCCTTCATCTGAGCTCCGG